>DASYZB010000148.1 GCA_035946615.1 Verrucomicrobiia bacterium | reverse complement strand
ATCCATGTTCCCCAAGGGCGAGCCCGGGTTTGTTCACCAATCCTTCGGATGGGCCATCGAGTGCTTTACAGGCCATTTCAACGATTACCAGCCCATCGACGCGCGCTACCATGACCTCGAGCATTCGCTCCAGGGCACTCTCTGCCTGGCGCGCCTCCTGGCGGGGCGCCACCGCGCAGGGGCCAATCCTGCAATGTCCCCGCGCCTGTCCCACCTGGCGCTGCTGGCCATCCTCCTGCATGACACCGGCTACCTCAAAAAACGCAATGATACCGAGGGCACCGGCGCTAAGTACACCGTCACTCATGTCCAGCGCAGCGCCTTGTTTGCGGACGAACTCCTCTCACAGAAGGGCTTCGAGCCGCCCGCCATTCTCGCGGTCCAAAACATGATCCGCTGCACCGGCATCAACGCCAATCTCGACGCGATCCCGTTCCAAAGCGATTTGGAAAAGGTCGCCGGCTTTTCTTTGGCCACCGCCGACCTCCTCGGGCAGATGGCGGCCCCCGATTACATCGAGAAGCTCCCCACCCTCTATGCCGAATTCGCAGAGGCTGTCCGCTTTACCCCCGATGCACCCCACTTCATCGCCGGCTTCACCAGCGCCCGAGATTTGATGCAGAATACCGCCGAGTTTTGGAGAAAGACGGTTCTGCCAAAACTCGAAAACCAATTCCTGGGACTCTACCGGTTCCTGAGCGTTCCCTATCCCGGCGGCCCCAACGATTACCTCGACCGCATCGAGGCCAATATTCATCGGCTCGAACAACACCTCAGCCGGATGGCCGACACCGCCGCTTGACTCACGCCGCTGGCCCGAGCATGTCCCGAGATTACATCCTCCAACCCTTCCGGGCGCCGCTGCATCTGCAGATCGATTATGCGCGCGAACTCAACCCGCAGCAGCTCGCGGCAGTCACTGCGCCGCCAGGTCCCTCGCTGGTCATTGCCGGAGCCGGCTCGGGCAAGACCAGAACCCTGATTTACCGCGTCGCATTCCTGCTTGAGCAAGGGATTCCTGCTGAGCGCATCCTGCTGCTGACCTTCACCAATAAAGCCGCCAAAGAAATGATGCGCCGCGTCGCCGACTTGCTCGGCCAGGAACTCGTCGCCCTTTGGGGAGGCACTTTCCACGCCATCGGCAACCGCGTCCTGCGCCAGCACGCGCCGCTCTTGGGGTACCAGCGCGATTTCTCGATTCTCGACCGCGAAGACGCCAAACACCTCGTGGCGGCCTGCATCGCCGAAGCCGGCATTGACGCAAAAGCCACACGCTTCCCTAAACCCGAAGTCGTCGAGGAGATTTTCTCGCTGGCGGTCAACAAACAAAAAAGCATCGACCAAATCCTCAACGAAGAATACGGCCATTTTTCGAATCTGGCTGGGCCCATCGCCGGGCTGCACCAACGCTACGCCGGGCGCAAACGGGCCACGAACGCCATGGATTTCGATGATCTGCTGGCCCTTTGGCTCAAGCTCCTTCGTGAGCAGCCCGACGTCCGCGAGCAGTACCAGCGCCGTTTCCAATTCATCCTCGTGGATGAGTACCAGGACACTAACAAGCTCCAGAGCGACCTGATCGATCTTCTGGCCGAACGCCACCGCAATGTCATGGTCGTGGGCGATGATGCCCAGTCCATCTATGCCTGGCGCGGCGCCAACTACCAAAACATCCTCAAGTTCCCCGAACGCTACCCCGGCGCAGCCCTGTTCAAGATCGAAACCAATTACCGCAGCACGCCGGAAATCCTGGATGTGGCCAACGCCGCCATCGCCGCCAATACGCAACAGTTCGCCAAACAGCTCGCCCCCGCCCGCACGACCGGGCCAAAGCCGGTCGTTGTAGCCTGCAACGATGCCGCGCAACAGGCCCTCTTCGTTGCCCAACGCGTCCTCGAACTGCGCGAAGAAGGCGTGGATTTAAATAAAATGGCTGTCCTCTACCGCTCGCATTTTCATGCCCTCGAACTGCAACTCGAACTGACCCGGCACAATATCCCCTTCAGCATCACCAGCGGCATCCGGTTTTTCGAACAGGCGCATATCAAAGATGTCACTGCCTTTCTCAAATTGATCGTCAATCCTCGCGATGAACTCGCCTTCAAACGACTGGTTCAGCTCTTGCCCGGTATCGGGGCCAAAGGGGGCGATAGACTGTGGAAGGAGTTCTTTGCCACCAGCCAACCAGCTCCAACGGAGCCCGCCCAAACCCCCGTTCCGGCGTTAAACCAGGCCGCGTCCCAGCCAGCGGCCAGGCGCGCCAAGGCCGGCAACGGTGCAGCGCAGGGGAGCGCCCCCGTTGCCGCGAACGAGGCTTCAAAGGGCCAGGCCGGCCCGGCGCCTCACGCCCCTCTTGCCCAACGCTTGCAACGATGTGCCGGCGCCGTTCCAAAAAAAGCCGCAGTCGCCTGGGCCCAGTTCGTTGCCACCATTGCCCAGCTTGAGTCCAAGCCGGTTCATGGCAATGCCTCGAAGATGATTCACCTCGTCATCGAGGCCGGTTACGACGAATACCTCGAAGAAAACTACGCCAACCATCGCGCGCGTCTCGATGACCTCGAACAATTAGCCGTCTTTGCCTTGCAGTTCGCCACGCTCGAAGAGTTCCTGACTCAGCTTGCCTTGCTGAGCAACCTCGAAGCAGAGGACGAGCAGCCTGCCAAACGCGACGACGAACTGCTGCGCCTCTCGACGATTCACCAGTCAAAGGGCCTCGAATTCGACGTGGTGTTTGTTATTATGTTGTGCGATGGCCTTTTCCCCTCGGCGCGCTCGCTTGAAACGCCCGAAGGCGAGGAGGAGGAACGGCGGCTCATGTATGTGGCAACGACGCGGGCGCGCAACGAGTTGTACCTGAGCTACCCGTTGATTCGCGCCAGTTACGGCGCCAGCGGCGACATGATGCAGCACCCTTCCCGTTTCCTGGGGGAAATCTCCAAGGAATTGGTCGAAGAATGGAACCTGAGAACCTATGGGTAAAAGGGTAAAAGGAGTGCCCCGGCCCGGGCGCAGCAAGCACCAAGGTTGGCAGGGAGAGGACTACCGCAGTCCAAGACGCTGGCGCGCCTTCCGGCGCCTTTCCGCGCGAAGCGTCGTGGACTGCGCCAGTCCTCTGGCGCATTTAGGCCGCACCTTGCGTCAGATTCCACTCCCACGCCCAGTGGCATTGAATTGGGCGGGCATGGTCAGACCGAAAGGACATCCAAAAGCGGTTCTGGGTAGATACGGGAGCATCGTACACCTTTGTGCCCGAAGACCGGCTTGCCGGTATTGGTTTAAAGCCGCTTCGCAGTCGCGACTTGGTCCTCGCGGACGGACGCCGTGACCGCCGTTTACTGGGCGAAGCGCTGCTGTCCTTGCCCGAACTGGAAGAGACGTTGACCTGCCCGGTTGTCTTCGCTCCCACCGGTTCGCTTTATCTTCTCGGAGCAACGGCGCTGGAGAATTTCGGAGTTCAGGCGGACCCGACTGTGCAGCGCCTTAAACCGATAGCTGCGCTTATCGGCGGTTACATCGGCTCCCGTCAAGTGGATTCAAAGAGCATCTCTCTTTCCTAATCCACCTGGGCCACGAGATAAAAGCGCTGGTTGGTTTTCAGGGCGCTGGGATCGACCCACGAGCTGGTGCCGGCGGTGGCGGTGATTTGGCCGGCGGTGGTCCAGGTTGGGTCGGTCAGGTTATTTTTGTAGGAGACCTGATAGCTTTTTGCCGAGGCGCTGTTCCAGGAGAGGGTCGCGCCGCTCGGGGAGAGGCTCAAGGCCAGCGGCATGGTATTGCCGCCCACCGCGAGGGTGGCCGAGCCAGGGGCGCCTATGGCATAAGAGGCGTTGGATGCCAGCGTGAGGATGACGCTGCGGCCTGCAATGAAGTTGCTGGAAATCAGCGGAACGATGTTCAGGGTCGTCGAGGACGCCCCCGCCGGGATGGTCACCCCCGGGGCGGATACCTGGTAATCGAGTCCGCTGACGGCTGTGCCGCCCAGGGCATATTGCAGCGGCAGATTGGCCGTGAGATCCCCGCCGCGCGAGAAGGTAAATGTCCCCAGGCTCGGTGTGGTTCGAGACGCCAGTGTGGCTGTGGCATTAACCGTCACGGTCGCCGTGGTGTTCGAGGTCCCGCCCGAACTCAGGCGCCCAGCGGCATCCCACGTTGCGCGCCCGCCATAGAGTGTGAAGGACATACCACTCAGAGTGGCGCCTTCGAGATTGACCTGGTTGGCGGGCACTTTGAGTTGCACCCATTGGCCGGCAGGAGGCAAGGGGCCCATATTGACGCGGCCCGGTGTGCCGTCAGCGCCATAGCCGAGGGAGTCGGCGCCCCAGTAGGCGCGGTGGTCCCAGGAGGTACCGTCGTTCCACTGTAACATCAGCTCGCTGGGCATGTTGTTTGGATCGATATACACCCAGGCATAAAGCACGTCCCCGGTGCCGATGCTCATTGTAGCGGTGGCGTTCTGGAAATAATGCTGGTGCTCACCGGCGCCAATATTGGATTGGTTCGCCAGGGTCCCCGAATGAGGAGTTGGGTTGCTGCTGAGCCATGTCCAGGCATCGCCCCCATCCGCCAAAGCGGCCGCCCCCGCCGGAACGGTGTCATCTATCCAGACAATATTGGGCGAGTTGGCGGTATAGCTTGCCTTGGCAAAGACGCGACGGCCATCCGGCCACTGCGCTTCGGCCTCGACCCATTGGAGGCCATTGTTTTGGGGCGAGTAGGTGAAGGTTTGGCCAAAGATGGGTTCTTGATCGCGCGCTTCCCAAGTAACGCGGGCGCCGCTGAGGTCCATGCCGGGCGCTTGCAAGGAAAGCGTAACCGGTGAGCCGACGGGCACCACCGAGGCCGGCACAACGATCTGAGCGTTGGCCGGAGCGGTCCAGAGCTGGGTTTTATAGGGGCCTTGGGCCGCAAGGAAGGCCAGCATGCCGATGCCGCGAGCCTGGTTGAGCACGACCATTTCGCTGCTGACATTCCAACTGTCGCCCCACCGATCGTAGAACGGGTAAGGGGCGGTTGTCGCGCCGTCGGATGGAAAACAAAGCCCTTCCAATTCGCCGGAGTAATCCCACAGATAGCCGAAGGTGGCGGAGATATTGCCCACGGGAATGCCCGAGGGCGGCAGGACGCGGGTATCATTCAAAGCCCACTGGCTGACAATGTCGCGTTGGCGTTTCCAACCAAGGCCCGTCACATAGGAGACGTTGACCGGATTGCAGCCGCCTTCGAAATTCATGTTGGCGAGCATGGCATTGATGTAAGCCGGGTTTGGGTTCAACTGGTAAGCAACGGCGATGTCAAAGGCCTGGTCGCACGAGAAGTACCAGCCGGCACTTTGGACGGCTTTGGTGTCGATGGGGAAACTGCTGCCGTAGGCGTTCTGCTGGGAGAACGAGACCATGTCATTTGCGCCGGCGGCGATTTGGGCCTGGCACTTGCTTAGGAAGGTGGCGTCGAGCTGGCTGGCCGTGGCGCGCCCGCTTTGGACGGCGAAGGCATAGCTGCGAATGGCGTGGCCATAGCACTCGGACATGTGCCACCAGCCCCAGCGCCACGTGGCCGGGTCCGCCGGATCGAACCAGGAGAGCAGCAGTTGGTGAATGGACGAATCGCCCGTGGCGAGGTACATCTGGCAGGCCGCCCAGGCCATCTCATCGTTATCGGCGAAGTTGTCGCCGTAATGGGTGATCTTCTGGTAGGCGCCGTTCTTGCCGTATTTGTTGACGGCATTCATCAGGAATTGCCAGCCGAGCTTGGCCTTTTGGAGGTATGCGGCGGCGGCGGCTGGATAGGTTTGCTTGAACAGCGGCGACGAGGCGCATTGGGCAAGGGCGGCTACAGAGGCGGCAGTCACCGAGGTGGTTTTAGGCCAGACCACTTGCGGGTCGCCATGGTCAGGCGTGACGTTGCCTTCGTATTCGCGGTTCTGTGGATAAACCAGAAAGTAAAAGCCGCCGTCTGAGTCCTGCATTTTAGCCAGGAAGTCTGCCTCCCATTTGGCTTCCTGCATGACGTCGCTGATGCCGTCGCCGCTTTCGGGGATGCCGAGATTATCCAGCGCGGCGACCCCAGGAAGCGAATCGACAGCGAACATGAGGTAATGGATAAGGCTGGCGCTGTTGATGGTGTATTTGCTGTAATCGCCGGCGTCATGATGTCCGCCAGTGACATCCACCGGCCCCTGGTTGATGTAGGGGAAGAGCTGGGCTGAAGGGCTGGTGAGGGCCGGGGCAATCTGGGTAGGATTGTTCGCGTTGAGCGTGTTGGCGTAACCGGCGATGGTCGTCCAGGTAAACGGGTAGGCCGATGCGGAGGCGGGCACACTGGCCGGAGCCGTATGACAAGCGTCGTGGGTGAAGCGCGTAAAAGGCATGGCAGTATTGGTGCCGCAACGCTGGTGATAGAGTCCGAGCGCATAGGCGCGGGCAAAGGCCATGGCAACCCCATCGTGGATCATGAACGGCAGCGAGCCGCCCATGCCGGGCACTACGAGGCGGTATTCGCCTGGCGTGTTGAAGCTGCTGAAATCAGCCTGGTACACCTTCTGGTAAGGGGTCGGGGAATAGGTATAACCCGAGTCCGGACGCTGGGCCAGGGTGCCTTGATACACCGAATTGCCTGTGGCGGCATCCACGATCTTAAAACCCGCTGAGGCCGGGATGGAGACTTCGCCCATGCTGCCGGCGTAATAGCCGACCATGGCGACCTTGGAGTAATTGGGCATGTAGCCTTCTTCGTTGACGTGGATGGCCGGGCTATAGCGGAGCGGATCGACGGTTGCAATGAATTGCATGCTCGAAGGCCAGAGCGAGCCATCGGTGTTTTTCACCTCGATAGTCTGGTTGTCTGAGATGGGACTGGCCAACTGCAGATAGAGGGAGTTGTCGATACGCAGGTCGTATCCGGCCATCGGCGCATAGAGCGGGCGCCGTTTGAAACCAACCGCTGTGACGGCGACGGTTTGGCCATTGGCCGTGACGGCAAAGGCGCCGGCCCCCGGGGCCTGGAAGTTGCCCAGGCTATCGACCAGGTTCCATTGAGCGACCTGGGCGGGGTCAGGCTGTTTGGTGTTGATAAGTTTGAGTTCGAGCAATGTCGGCGTCAGGACATGCAGGGTATTATCACCCACGTGCGGCAGTTGAGGGGTGACATAATCGATGAGGCTCACGCCGGAGACAGCGTTGGTGCTGGCGACGATGGTGTTGGTGCTCGAGGGCGAATTGGTGCTAACCACCGGCGGGTTGTTGGTCGTTGTGACAGGCGTTGAGTTCGTATCCGTGCCGGTGATGCCTGTCCCCCCAGTCGAGTTGGTGCCGGATCCGACGGTGCCGCCGCCCGAGGTGCTCACGAGTGGCGCGGAGGCCTTCCCTGCGTAGTCCCAGGTGGCGCGTCCGTCGAATTGGCTGAAGGCCATGCCAGAAACGGTGCTGCCTTCGAGCGCTACGGCGCTGGCGGGCACCTGGAGAAGGGCCCATTGGCCTGGGGCAGGCAATGGGCCGACATAAACGCGGCTGGTAGTCCCGGCGGTGCCGTAACCGATATTGTCCTGACCCCAGAACGCGCGGTGTTCCCAGGAACCATCATTCCATTGGAGCATGATTTCGCTCGGGAGGTTATTGGGGTCGAGATAAACATAGGCGAACAGATTGTCGCCGGTATTCACAGCCATGGTTTGGGTGGCGCCCGTGAAGAAATGCTCATGCAGACCGGAGCCGATGCTGGATTGATTTGCCAATGAACCAGAAAATGGGGCTGGATTGCTGCTAACCCAATTCCAGGAGTCACCGCCATCGGAGCTGGGCGAGGCGCCAGCGGGCAGGGCGTCATCGACCCAAACGGTGGCATTGGTCAGGGTGGCGGTATTTGTCGAGGAGGTAGAACCGCCGCTGGCAGGCGCGGTGCCGGTGAGCAGGGCGGAGGATTTGCCGGAATAATCCCAGGTGGCGCGGCCATCATATTGGCTGAAAGACATGCCATTGATAGCGCTGCCTTCGAGGGCAACCTTGCTGGCCGGGACTTGGAGCAAGACCCATTGGCCCGCTGCGGGAACGGGCCCCATGTTGGTGCAACTGGTTGTGCCATCGGTGCCGTAGTTGATTTTGTTAGCGCCCCAATATGCGCGATGTTCCCAGGTGCCGTCGTTCCACTGCAGCATGATCTCACTGGGGATGTTGCTCGGATCAATATAAACGTAAGCAAACAGGATGTCCCCGGAATTGATGCTCAAGGTCTGTGTCGCACTCATGAAGAAGTGCTGGTGCAGGCCATAGGCAACTGCGGATTGGTTTGCCAGCGAGCCGGAGTACGGGGTCGGGTTGCTGCTGACCCAATTCCAGGCGTCGCCGCCGTCGCTGCCCGGGACGGCGCCTGCGGGGAGCGCATCATCGATCCAGACGGTGAGATTTGGGGAGGCGCCAGTGCTGTTTGTGCTGGAGGTGCCGGTGGTGCCACCGGTGCCCGAAGTGTTTGTGCCGCCACCGGAAGCGGTGGTGGTTGAGACAACGCCGGCGGCTTTGCCGGTGTAATCCCAGGTGGCGCGTCCATCAAACTGGCTGAAAGCGATGCCCACAGCGGTGGCGCCGCCCATACCGACCTGGCTGGCCGGGACCTGGAGCAGTGCCCATTGGCCTGCGGCGGGCAGCGGCCCCATGTAAGAGCGGCTGGCGGTGCCGTCGGTGCCGTAGGTGATGTTGTTAGCACCCCAATAAGCGCGGTGGTCCCACGAGGCGCCGTCGTGCCATTGGAGCATCAGCTCGCTGGGGGGATTGTTGGGGTCGATATAGACGTAAGCAAAGAGTGTATCGCCGGAATTGATGCTGAGGCCTTGAGATGCCCAGGAGAAAAAGTGCTCGTGGAGGCCAGGGGCAACGCTGGACTGATTGGCCAGCGCGCCGGAGAAGGGACCGGGATTGCTGCTGATCCAGTTCCAGGAATCACCGCCATCAGCACCGGCCACAGCGCCGGCGGGCAAGGTGTCATCCACCCAGGCGAGCGGGCTGACCAGAGTGTTGGTGGTGCTGGTGCTGGAAACGGTCCCGGTCGAGTTGGTCGAGCCGGACGACCCAACGGTGTTGGTGCCGCCGTTTGAAGGCGTTGTGCCGGTGAGCAATGCCGAGGATTTGCCGGCGTAATCCCACGTGGCGCGTCCGTCGTACTGGCTGAAGGCCATGCCAGGGACGGTGCTGCCTTCCAGGGCGACCTTGCTGGCGGGGACCTGGAGGAGGACCCATTGACCCGCAGCGGGGAGCGGCCCCATATAAACGCGGCTGGTTGTACCGTCAGAGCCGTAATTGATGTTATCAGCGCCCCAGTACGCCCGATGTTCCCAGGAAGAGCCGTCGTTCCACTGGAGCATAATTTGGCTGGGGAGATTATTGGGATCGAGATAGACATAGGCGAACAAGATGTCGCCGGTGTTGACCGTCAGGGGCTGGGTCGCCCCGGTGAAGAAGTGCTGGTGGAGACCGGCGCTAATCGTGGATTGATTAGCCAGGCTGCCGGAGAAGGGAGCAGGGTTGCTGCTGACCCAATTCCAGGCGTCGCCACCGTCGGTGCCGGCAGTAGCCCCGGCGGGCAGGGCGTCGTCAACCCAGGCGACCAGGTTGGGGCTGGTTCCAGTGGGTGTCACGCTGTTGGTCGAGCCCGTGCCCCCGGTGCTCGAAACAGTTCCATTAGTGCCCGAGGTTGAGCCGGAAGTGCCGGTCACGCCCAGGTAGCCAGTCGCGCTGCCGACCGGCGCCAGGAACGCGCCTTCGCTGGGGTTAAAGTAGGTGCCGCTCGAAGAAGTCTCGAGTTTCACGGCGCGAACCATGTAATCGGAGGCGCCTGAGGCGCTGGAATCGGTAAAGGTTGTGCCGGTAATGGGTGTGGTGGTGAGGCGGGCAAATGAGTTGTTGGTGCCCGAGGCGCGATAAATGTGATAGCCGACGACCGAATCAGTGGAAGCCGTCCAGTTCAGGGTGACGGCGCTGCCGTTAGTTGTGGCGGCAATATTGGATGGGGGCACGACGGCGTGCATGCGCAGAGTGGGGTCGCCCATCAGAGCGATATGGATTTCGCCTGCGGCGCTGTTGACTTCATTGGAATAAATCCCGCCCGGGCCATTGTTTTGTGTCAGGCGCGCGGAAAAGCCGATGGGCATGCCCAAGGCCATGTGGTGCAAGAACCAATGCGGACGCCCGGACCAGGCACAGGTCAGGCCGCAGGAGGGCAAGGCCAGGACGCAGCGCATGATATTGTCTTTGGCATCCCAATCGCCCAACCAGCTCCCGAACAGGAGGGTAAAGGCGGCTTTGATGTCGTTGGTGTAGAGCTCGGGTGTTGTGACGTCGTTATAGGAATCGCTGTTGCCCAGCCCGGCGATGCTGGTAAAACTGCCTGCGCCGCAGCCGTAGGCCCACAGATAGGCGTTGGTGCTGAGGATAGGGGTCCAGGCGCCCATGGTCTGGTCGGTGGTGACGTTGTTGGCGCCGAAGAACGGGGCGAAATTGCGCCAACCGCTCGCCGCGAAGGCCTCGCCGCTGCGCACGCCGAAGAAGTCGCCGACGATGCCGCGCCGGGGCAGGTCCATCTGCTTGGTGCGGAAATTGTGGTCTTTGTTGAGGTAATTGCGCAATAACTCCAGTTCGCTGGGCATGGTCGTGGGGCCGCCATACCACAGTTCACCCGGCATATTGGCCAGGTCCACCCGGCCAACCATGAGTTTGATCGGAGCAGGGAACGAGCTTTGATCGAATTTGCCGTCGCCGGGGACGTTTGTGTTCCGGGGATCATATTGGCCGGTGACGTTGACCGAGTTATCGGTCCAAATGCCGTCCATGTCGCCGTAGTAACCGTCGCAAGGCCAGGCCCCCTGGTGATCGGGGGTATGGCCGTCCGGGACAATGTTCCCCGAGTATGGGACTGGGACGTGGCCGAAGAGGAAGACGCAATTCACGTTGGCCGGATCGGCTGCGTATTGGGCCTTGATGAGATTCTTAACGCTGACGACCGAGTCGGAGCGGTTGACGAAGATCGGGATAACGGTCCAGCCGTCGCCGACGAGGTCCTGTTGGAGGCGGGCCAGCTCGTTGGTGAGGCTGGCGGCATAAGTGTTATCGATGACCAGGAGCAGTTTGCCGCGGCTATCGGTCATGGGAACATTGATGCCCGAATAGACATAGCCGTAACCGGTGTATTGGGAGGTGACTTTAACCACCTGGTACTCATAAGGGGTGCCGACGGTGACGTGGTTGTCGGTGTAACTGGTGGCGGTGGCCGGGAGAAGGACGCCGGCGCCCCAGGAGCTATCCGAGGGAGCTTTTCGATAAACTGTATAGCTGTTGGGGAGCATGTACTGGTCTTGGGGCCAGCTCAGAGTTATCTGAGCGGGAGTGGCCTGGACCGCGGCGCTGACCTGGACAGAGAATTCCCACGTCATTTCCGTAGCGCGGACCGTATGCGTGACCGCGAACAGAGACAGCAGGCTCAATACGAGAGATATAGCTTTTCTCATAGTGCGAACACCTTGTCGATTGGGTGCAGGCTTAAAAATCGGAAGGGCTCCTGTAATCCTGTCCGCCTCCAGCGAAGGGTTTTTGTCGGTGTTTGGCTGACAAACCGGGACCGGAAAGGACAAGTTCCTTGAGGAATTAATTAAGAAAACCGCGGATTATAATGTTGGAATGCAGCGGTCCCGATTAAAGGTTGAAATCAGAATTCGAGGGGGTAGTATTCTCGCGTGGCGGCCTCGTGGAGGCCGGCACAATGGTTCGGGGCGTAGCGTAGCTTGGTAGCGCGTCTGAATGGGGTTCAGAAGGTCGTGAGTTCAAATCTCACCGCCCCGACCATTTGTAATGAAAACGGCAGGTCAGACGCAAGCTTCCCGGAGTGAAACCTGCTGAATTAAAAGCTGCAAAGCGATGAGGATTCTGATGAATATCGCAGCGGCGGCGGTGATGCTGGTTGCAGCTTGTTTACCCCTGAGAGGCTTCGGCCAGTTGAGCCGAGGTGACCGGTATGCCGGCGCGCCATGGGCGACGCGGTCGCCCGTTCTGGCGCAAAACGGGATGGCGGCGACCGAACAGCCGCTGGCTACGCAGATCGCCATCGATATCCTCAAGAAGGGAGGCAGCGCGGTGGATGCGGCCATAGCGGCCAACGCGGCGATAGGTTTGATGCAGCCGGTACTGAATGGTATTGGCGGTGATCTGTTCGCCATTGTCTATGATCCCAAGACCAGGCAGCTTTACGGCTATAACGGCTCGGGCCGCTCGCCGAAAAATCGAGGCCTGACCCGCTTAAACGAGGAGGTCCGAGCGGCCTACCAGAAAGCCGGAGAGCCTTACCGAGCGCATATCCCGCCTGTCGGCTCGTTACCCGTGACGGTGCCGGGGACAGTAGATGCCTGGTTCGCGCTCCACAGCCGGTTCGGCAAGCTGCCCATGAAGGAAGATTTGCAACCGGCAATACAATACGCAAGGAACGGCTTTCCCGTAACGCAACTGATCGCGCGTTACTGGAAAGGAAACATGGCGTCATTTGAAAAGCACAAGAAACTCATCGAGGAACTCGACAACGCCCGCGCTACCTATCTGATCGACGGGCATACCCCGGAGGAAGGGGAGGTTTTCCGCAATCCGGACCTGGCCAACACGCTTTCGGTTTTGGCAAAGAAAGGGCGGGAGGCCTTTTACAGGGGTGAACTCGCGCACCGGATGGCCTCATATTTCGAGCGGATAGGGGCCGACCTGCGCTACGATGATTTTGCGGGCCATCGCGGCGAATGGGTCGAGCCGCTGTCGGTCAACTACCGCGGTTACGAGGTGTATGAGCTTCCACCCAACGGCCAGGGCGGCGCGGTTCTGGAAATGTTGCAGATTCTGAAGGGCTACGACCTAAGGAAGATGGGGGCGGGTTCCGCGGATACGCTGATTGTCCTGCTGGAAGCCAAGCGGCTGGCATACGAAGACCTGGCCAGGTGGTATGCGGACCCGGCGTTTGTGCAGGTGCCGATGAAGGGACTGATTTCGGAGTCTTACGCGAGGCAGCGGCGTCATCTCATCCATCTTGACCACGCCAATATGGACGTTGGTCCGGGGGCTCCGAACCCGAAAGATGGTGACACCATTTACCTGACTACAGCCGACAAAGACGGCATGATGGTGTCGTTGATCCAGTCCAATTACCGGGGCATGGGCTCCGGGTTGGTCGCCGACCATCTGGGTTTCATGTTCCAGGACCGGGGCGAGTTGTTCGCGCTCAATCCGAATGCAGCCAATGTTTATGGGCCGGGTAAAAGGCCTTTCCACACGATTATACCCGCGTTCGTGATGAAGGAGGGCAGGCCCTTCCTGTCGTTTGGGGTGATGGGGGGCGACATGCAGCCTCAAGGCCACGTGCAAATCCTGACCGATATCATCGATTTTGGCATGAACGTGCAGGAAGCCGGAGACGCCGCGCGCTGGCGTCACATTGGCAATGCGGAACCGACCGGCGAACCATCACAGGGGATCGGGACGGTGGAAATGGAATCCGGGTTCGCTCCGGAGGTGAAGGCGGAACTTGAAAGGCGCGGTTACAAAGTAGTGCCGGGCACCGGCGGGTTTGGCGGCTATCAGGCAATCGAGTTCGACGCGACGAACCACGTTTATTGGGGCGCATCGGAGATGCGCAAGGACGGCGAAGCGATGGGGTACTGAGAAGCGGATAGCGCAGAAACTACTCGTAATCGGTTAGTGACGGCGGGCGCTGCCGCCTAAAGGCGGCGTTCCGCGCGTCCGGAACGCCGGCTTCAGCCGGCAGCCCCGTAGTCACTGAGGCATTACAACTACTCTCATTCCCTCATTGACTTCTGCGGCTGGGTGGGTTTGAATCATCCTATAAGAAGGCTGGGCGGGCGAGCCAAAGACCCTACGCGCCATGCGCGTGAGAATAGAAAGCGGTATTATGGCCGCAGATCACGAAAAATGGCCCAACCGCCGGGCGTTGTTGTTGTATGCAGCCGGTTTTTGCATGCTGGCATTCGCCTTTTTATTTCCTGACGAGGCTTATTGGGAAGGCCGCTCCTTTTTCAACGTGGCTCGCCAATCCCCTTGGAACCACTGGTGGGATTGGCCAGCCGCCTGGTGCAGCGTCAAAATCATTCTTCTGAGCCTGGGCGTCTTTTCTATCATGACCGCCCTGCGCCGAATGCTAAAGGTTTCCCGATGCTGGGCCAAAGCGATTCTGCTGCTCAGCAGTGTCTCGAGCCTGGTGTGCGCCCTGGGCGTTTACTATTTGCTCAAGGCGCTGCTCTGAAAGCCTCTCAGCTTCAGACCCCCATCAAATGCTCCAACACCATTTGGTCCAGGGAGGCGTAATCGCGTTGGGCAACGAGGGCTTGGGCTTTCTTTTCGTTGAATGCTCGCGCCTTTTTCAGGAGCAGGAGAAAAGTGCGCCGGCTGTTTTCCAAATGCGCCAGCCAATGCTCGGTTTTTGTCGTGCGGAAGGGATGCACATCGAAGCAGACAAATTCGCCATGTTTGCCGTAGCCGTTGCGCTCCAGGGCGCGGACCTGGTTGAAGGCAACTCGCAAATTCGAGCTGGCGAACGGTTTGTCCTGGTCGAACTTCAGGCCGTTTTGGTCGTTCAGGTGAAGCGACCATAATTTCCCAAAGGTCATGGCGAAATCGATTTCATCTGCCGGGTCCAGGCCGGCCAACAGTGCGTGAGCGGACTCGATGAGGCACCCGACGCGTTTGGGGTCGCGGGTCAATTGCGCGATGGCCAGGGCATGGCCGATGGTGGGCAGATAGGCGTGGTCCATCGGTTCGTTGGGCTTGGGCTCGATGGCCAGGCGGATTCTCTTATCATGCGCCAGCATCTTATCGAGGGCCTCGACCAACAGATCGAAGCTGCGCCGTCCGTTTTTGGCCTCGCGCAGATAAGTGCCCTCCCGCGCCAACCAGAGGACGATCAGATCGGTGTCGAGATAATTGGCGATGTCAATCGACCGGAGTGAGCGCTCGATGGCATAGCGGCGGCATTTGGGATCGTTGCTGGTATATGCGCCGTCAATGGTCATCGGACTAAACCAAAGGCGCGGCGCGACCATCTCGGCCACGACGCCCAGGTCGTCCAGCCTTTTCTTGAGCGTCTTTGCCTCTTTGCGGAGCTGTTGGTCGGATTTGCCGTCGATATCGGGAACCGCGTCGTCATCGTGAAACATCATGGCGTCGAACCCGAGCTTCTTGAGTTGTTCAAGTTTCCAGTCGAAGGTCTGTGCAGGGCGGGTGGTGGGGCCGTAGGGGTCCTGACCTTCGCTGATGTTCCATGGACCGAAGCAGAATCGATATTGGTTTTTTGGCATAGTAAGGGGCGACCTTAGCGCGGCGGGATTCAAAGAACAGCAAAAAAATGAGTGCAATGAGCCGGCCTGTTCTATAGGATGTTGGCGAGGCCGAGGGTGCGGTTTCCTCGGCAGCAGCCGATGCGCAGAGGTGAGTTATGCAAACCAATGAAGCCGCACCCCTAAGCGGGGCGCTGGGCCGGGTGATGTTTCTCGATGGCCGCGGAGAGTTGCCCATGCTGGAGGTGACTACTCGCTGGAGCACCGCGGAGATTTACCTTCACGGCGCCCACGTGACCCACTTCCGCAAAAATGGCGAACCCCCGCTGCTGTTTATGAGCCAGTGCAGCCGGTTTGCGCCGGAGCAGCCTATCCGAGGCGGAATCCCTATCATTTTTCCGTGGTTCGGCATGCGTGAGGGGTTCGGCCAGCACGGTTTCGCCCGGGTAAAAGAGTGGGAACTCAAGGAGTTCTCACCCGCTCCCGACGGGAGCGTCAGCATTCGGTTTCGTCTGCCCGAATGCCCCGAGGCCGGCTCGATTCCAGCGTTCACAGCCGACTACACGGTCACAGTCGATGAGGCATTGAGCCTGCAATTGACCGTCACCAACCAATCAAAGGAGGAGTCCTTCACGTTTGAGAACTGTCTTCACTCTTATTTTGAGGTAGGGGACATTACGGCGGTTTCCATTAAGGGGCTGAAAGGGGGCGGTTACCTGGACAAGGTTGACCATTTCGCCCGCAAGACCGAGAGGCAGGAAAGCATCCGCATTGAATCCGAGGTGGACCGCATCTATTTGGACACGATCAATCCCGTTGAGATTGTGGACGAGCGACTGCGGCGCAGCATCCGCGTGGAAAAACAAAGCGCTCTCTCGACGGTAGTCTGGAATCCCTGGATTGCCAAAGCCCAGCAAATGCCTGATTTCGGCAATGACGAGTACCAGCGCATGGTGTGTGTCGAGCCCGGCAACGTTTCCTCAAACCAAATCAGCCTGCCGCCGGGCGAGAGTTCGAGCCTCAGGATCCGGCTCACATCGCAACCGCTGGCGCCCTGAGAGGGTGGCATTCAATTCTTCTCCAGCACCACCCGCAGCGTCAGGTCCGAGCCAGCATTCACCGTGAGCGCTTTGCGATAATCTTTAAAACCGGTTTTCCTGACCTCGACCAGGTGCGAACCCTGGGCGAGCTTCAGCTTTGCCGGCGGGTTTCCAACGAACGCGCCATCCACGAAAATTTCACTGTCTAGCTCGTTCAGGTTCACCGAGACGAAACCCGTGGCCGAGCCAGAGGAAATGGGGTCTGAGGGGGGTGCAGAGGCGTTGATGGGTTTGAAGTCGCGGGCGGTGCGCTGGGCCTGGGCGATTTGCTCCGGGCTCATGGAGGTTTCGATTTTGGCGATGCTGACGCGGATGTCGGGAGCCATTTCGTCGTCCTGTGCGGCAGACAGGAGGAACCACTTGTAGGCCTGCAAATAATCCTGGGCCATTCCTTCGCCTTTTTCGAAGCAGGCGCCCAGGCGGTTCTGGGCGGGTGCATAGCCCTTGTCGGCAGCCAGGCGAGTCCATTTGACCGCCTCCTCGATATCCTTCACCACCCCGGCGCCTTCAAAATAGCATTGGGCAAGTTGAAATTGGGCTGGAGGGTAGCCTTGCTGGGCCGCTTTGAGGAACCAGCGGGCGGCCTCGGAGTAGTTCTCGCCAACGCCGGAGCCGCGCGCCGAGCAAGCGCCCAGTTCATACTGCGCTTCGGGCAGGCCTTGCTCGGCTGCCTTGCGAAACCAGTTGACGGCCTCGAAAGAGTTGGGCTTCAGACCTGAACCGCTGGCATAATCGAGGCCCAATCGGTATTGGGCGCGAGCCAGGCCTTGCTCGGCGGCTTTGCGATGCCACCGGGCAGCCTTGGACAGGTCCTTGGCCACACCGGCGCCGGTGGCATAAAGGGAACCAAGACGTAACTGCGACTCCGCATCTCCTTTTTCTGCCTGCGCCTTGACCTGGGCGAATAGTTCGCGGTCGGCTTGGGCCGGCTGCGACAGACAAGACATGGCCAGGCCGGCCCAGAGCACGAGGAAAACTACTCTCCAACGGTCTATTTTCACAATCGGTAGCGTAAAGGTTTTCTGCGCGCTGGCAAGTATTGGATGACCGCAGGTCCGCTCCCTGGCAGTCCCCTAAATCGTAGCAGCCAACGCCAGGAGGCTCTGATCCTCGCCTGTCATAGCCCCTGCTCCCACAGCTCGACAGCTCGAACTTGTTCCGGTGTATGAGGAGATGCCTTGATTCCACCAGGCATCAGCTTCCGCAGTTCTGACACCGCATGAAGAATCGCCTAATTTAGGCTGAACGCATTCCAGACGTCTTCAGCAAAGCAAAGCGTAGCCAGGTCATGGCCCCCGTCCGCTCGCAGGGCAAAGCCGCAATTTGGCTCCGCGCCCCGCGGCAGTGCTCGGCGGGCGCTCTTGTCCCCCGACCAGCCCCGCCACGGCACCACAAGTTCTTCGCGCCCTTCAGCTCCTCTGTAGAGCCGCCTTTGCAGTCTGAACGCCACCGCTCTAAAGCGACCATGTCGAGGATCTGCTCGTCCAGGCCGCCAGGCTGGTTCCCAGCGGCAGCAGTAATGCAAAGCCAGCGCGCCCTTTGGTCGCCGGCTTTGTTTGGACGCCTCCTTGCGCAAGCAGTTGAGCCTCCCTCCAAAACGTATTGTCCACATGACAAGACCTGACCCCAATGCTTCGAACAACAGGAATTGCATCGCGGAGCGACGCCTGAAATCCAAACCACGGTTTCAACCGTCGCTCCGCGACCCGCAAAGGGGCGGTCTCCCCAGCGTGCTCCATGGTTCCCAGGCTTGCTACCGTTTGTGGTTTTGCCCATCTTGGGCGCATTCGGCACCCGCGCTATGTCAGACGTCTGGTCACGCCAAGAAGTCGAAGCCGCTGTGGCGGACTACCCCGTCGCTGGTAAGGTAATCCTGGAGGGCTGGAACCAACTCCTGCACGATGACCTCGTACGCCCGGTTAAACTCTCCGTTGGACCAGAGTTCATTCAGGCGACCATCAATGCTCTTGAGATTTTGGCTCATGCGGCATGCCGCTAGTTACCAAGACGAGGGCCGTTACAGCAAGGTATGGTTCCGAGGCGGGTGGGTGGCTGTGGGCGCGTGGATGCGGGCGGGCGGCGATGGAGCGGATGATGCGGATTCACCTGCTCATCGAGAACCCGGAGTATCCCAATTGCACGGTGAAAGGGAGTCAAACAATAGAAAAAGTTCGGTCTTAATTCTCTGACCTTTGTGTGAAAGCATTGGGGACACGTCTGGGTCACGTCTTGTCATTTAGACATTGCTCCTTAACTCGACGGCCCCGGCTGGTTCTATAGGCACACGGCACGGGCCCTGCCCATCGAACGGCCCTGAACCGTGCCCTCATCCCAAATGCAAAATGTCCAGGTCTCCCCAACGTTGCCTCAGATATTCCGCTACCAAACGACGGTGGCAATGATGAGGTTTGTCTTCGCTACAGAGCAAACAACCCTCGGCGACTATTTCCTTGGGGATATGCTCCTCAATCCGCCGCTTGCTACGAAGGCGATCTGCCGCTCCTGGCGCAACAGAACCTCGTTCAAGAGTTCCTCCCGTGATCGAAACAGATCCTCTCGCGGGACGCCGGTCAGATCAAACAGGCGATCCATCGCTACCGCGTGAGGTTCGAGGCGGCCATCGGCATGGATATACCCGTCCCCTCCGCGCCTTGAACCTTCCCATCCACCCTCTGTCTCTCCTCTATCGCTGCCGACTGCTCGGCCAGCTCGACCTTCACCCGTTCCAGCTCCGCTTTCGGTATATACCGCCGAAAGGTCTCCATCATCTCCTCCTGCACATAACCCTTTGCCACCTCCGTCCCAATCCGCATCGTTCGCGGTGTGATGCCATACGGACGCAACTGTCGCGCCAGCCACGCCTCAGTTATCGGCTTGCCCTTCCTCAGCTCCGCCCAGGGCCGCTCGTCGCAAGCCGTCAACGCCGTCACCACGTCCCGGCTGAATACCCGTTCCTTGTGCCCCAGAATAAAAACAAAGAAGATGTCCAACAGCAACGACCCCGCCGGACTGTGCCCCTGTGCCCGGGCAGTCAACCCTTTCGCCGCTTCTCGCGCCATCTCCGGCCACCGCCCGCCAGCCGCATCCGCCAGCGCCAGCAGCGGTTCCCAGATGTCCGCCGCCCGGTTCGTCAGCCCCTTTGGTATCTGTGGCTCCGCCTTCGCTATCTCTTCCGCGTGGTCCGCCACAAACCGCGCGCACTTCCGCTTCAGTTCCGTCGCCTCCAGCAACTTTAACCGCGCGCATTCCTCGTTCTCCGTCTTGCGATGCATCCGGATCACAATGCAACGGCTCGCCAATGTCGGGTCCAAATTCCCAATCGTCGCAATTGCCTTCGGGCACCATGTCGAATACCGCGTTACATGCCCCGCCTGGCTCATCCCTTCGCTTCCCTCTTTCCCCGCTCCCGCCTCCCCATCTTCCGGCAGCGGGTCATACGATATCCGCCATACATAAGCCGTGTGCTTCGTGTAGCCCCCGTTGAATATCCCCGTCAGCTCGTCGCGGCCCCTCAGCGTCGTGTCCCCCTCGTCCAGCAGCAACGTCGGGTCCATCTCCTCGATTACATGGTAAAACGCTGATGAACTGATGTTCGAGGACACCGCCGGACGGTCCACAAAATAGCTCAGCAACATCAATAACGTCGATTTCCCGCATTCCTTCTCCGGCGACTCTATCCCAAGATACGCCGTCACATCCCGCAGACGGAACGCAAAGGTGTGCAATATCCACAAAGCTACCGTTTCTGCCGCCCACCTCGGAAATACCACGAAACGCGCCAATTCCGCCACTAATCGGTCCAGCAATTCCGCACCGTTCACCGGCTCGTGCCACGGCTCTACCACCGGCATCTCCACCCGGCGCGGCCCCCGCCCTTTAACAAACCCGCCGTTCCCATTCCCACCATTGCCGCCATTCCATCCGTTCTTGCCTCCAGCTTCCCCGGATGGCCCGCTAACCGGGTGCTCCGGCGCCTTTGCCTCGTCAGAGGAGTCTGCAACGCGCGCTACAACCGTAAGCTGCTGAGGTTTCTCCCTCTCCCTTTCCAAAGGGGAGAGGGTCGGGGAGAGGGGTCCCCTTGTTCCCTCTGTCTGTATTCTTCCCAATGACGCAATCTCCTTCGGCTTTTCATTGGTTTGACCTGCTTTGCATTCCGAATTCTCGATACTCATCTGCTATGCCCTTTCCAGGACGGCTCGGCAGCTTTCTTTGCCCGCCTCATTCAACCCAAGGTCGGGCAATCGCCAAAAAAACGCCGTCCAATCCTTAATTAGCAGCGGTTTCTATTCCAGTTAGCTCTCACAGCATAAGTTATCGAAAACAATAATCTTTTCCATAACACAAACTGGCGTGCTCTCCCCTGTACCCCAGGCGTCCCCGCCGGAGAGTTCACCAGGCCTCTCGCCTGGTGTTTCCTCCTTCCCGAACCGGCCCCGCCATCTCGCCCGATTCTTCCTCGTATTCAGTGAGGGCATTCCGCGGTTCAAAGATCCGTTAGGCCAGGTTTTGGATCGCCCTTGTCCCCCTTCGTTCCCTACGTTATCTCTTCTTCAACCGCAAAGGGTAGGTCGCTCCCCGCTCCTCGCCCTACGCCCCCCGTCCCCTCTTTTGTAACGCTTTGCAACACCCTGTAACGCCTTTGTAACGCCCTTGTAACGGTTTGATCTTCAAAATCCTTCGGTTTTATGCGGGTTGTAACGGTGTAACGCCCTGTAGCACCTAAACACTCCCCCCCTCCCCCTCTCCCTGTTCCCTGGCTATCCAAATCTTGGACACTCTCAGCCTTCCTGTAACCAGATGTCACCTGTTGTCGCCAATGGTCACCAATGGTCACCACAAATCGGGCCCCCCCTCTCGCCGACCTGAACCAGGTGCCCGGCCAAATTTTTTTATCCAAAACAAACGACCGCCCTTCGACTCAGTTCGATTTCCACCCTCGGATACCCTCGGACCTCACCCCCGATAGCGGCGGAAAGGCGCGGATCATGCCTCCCTCTTCCGCACCTTTCCGCGGCTTTCCGCACCTTTCCGCACCTTTCCGCGGCTTTCCGCGGCTAAAACAAAAGTTTCTTCTCCGGACCCTTCACAGATTTCCAGGTGCCCCCGCAAAAAAATTTCGAAACGATCACTTCCGCGGTAGCGGAAGTGACCACTTATGACTGCCCGCGGGAAGCGGCTCGACGGGCTGGTCGGTCACTGGGGTAGCGCCGGCATGACCTGGACTTTCGAACTCCAGTTCGCAGCTCATGTCGTGCGCAGGGGAAGGAGAGACCTACGGAGGGGATCAGAGCCTCCTGGCGTCGGCTGCTACTTTTAGGGGGGTGGGGCCGGCTGGTACGATGGGTGCGGCGTGCAGCAGGCGGCGGGACAGGAGGGCAACCAGGCCTAAGATTGCGGCAAATCCCAACAACACAGGGCAATCCAGGAGCAGGACTTCGTAGGATTTGCCGAAGTACAAAACGCTCTGCAAGCCGTGCATGGCCCAATAGCTTGGAGTCAGGGTGGCGATGGTTTTGAACGTGTCGGGGACGATTTCAATAGGCCACCAGCAGCCGCCGAGGGCGGAGAGGACCATGGCTCCAAAGATGGCCACCAGGATGACCTGTTTTTCCGTTTGGCAGAGGACGCCGGCGACGATGCTGAGGCTGCCTGAAAAGACAGCCAGGCAGAGGACCACGGGCACAACAAAGAGCGGGTGATCGCCCATTGGGAGCCGGAAGATGAGAACGCCGCAGGCCAGCAACACGATGGCTTGCAAGCAACCCAGCAGCACGCGGGCGAGGACCTTTCCGCCATAGGCCTCGAACCGGTGCACCGGTGTCGCCAGCACCCGGCGCAATTGCCCGCCGAGCCGGTCATTGACGAGCGAGACACCCCCGTAGGTGAGGATCATCTGCAACATGAACATCACGAGCATGCCAGGCAGGCTCTGGCTGAAACCCGTTGGCGGCGGGCGCAAGGTGCGATGGCTTTGAGGCGAGACTGTCAGAAGCTGAGGCCGCCCCAGCGCCTTCTTGAGCGCCGCTTTGGAGGCGGTGTCCCACGGACGGTGGCTTGTGTCGGCAATGGCCAGGCCCTCTGTAAACCGGACAATGGCATGGAGCAGGCGCGATTGGACCTCCATGATCTTTTCGGGCGCGCTGTTGCCTTTCACAAAGGGGAGTTTGACTTGTTTGCCGCGCAAGATGGCGTCGCCGAAGCCGGCTGGAATGACGACGCCGTAAGGCCACTTATTCTTGAGTTCGAGTTGTGATGAGGCATCCTGGGTGTCGATGAAATAGCCTTCTGCGCGGAGTTGGTCGATGAACAGTGCGGAGAGCTCGTGGTGATCGAGGTCGATGACAGGAATCCAGGTGGCCTGCTGGCCGCCGCCGCGCATGGCGCTGCCAAAGACGTAAGCCATAATCAGCGGCATGGCCAGCAACCAGACAATGGCCATTCTGTCTTTGGCGATGCGTTTCAAATCAGCCAAGGCGATGCGCAAGCCGTTCATACGCGGCCCCCATTGGCCAGTTGCCGTTGGAAGCGGAGGAAGGCGAAGAGGCACCCTAACGTCCCGATAGCGGCCAACCCTGAGAAGGGCTTGAGCAAATCGAGCCACGGTTTGGAGCGGGCGACTCCTTGCAAGGCGAGCACGGCCCAGCGGTTCGGACTGAACTGGCCGAACATCTGGAGGAAACTGGGAAGGTTTTCATAGGGAAACATGCTCCCGCCCAGCATGGCAAAGAGCATCAGCACCAGCGGCGCGAGGACGTTGGCCTGCTCGCGGGTGCGCGCGGAGGCATAGATGGCCGCCAGCAGGCCAGTCATCGAGACAGCCCACACAGCGATCACGATGCCCAGCTTTAAGGGATTTCCCCATTTAATGCCAAACAAGAGGGCGCTCGAAATCATGAGCAGGACGACCGCCAGGCTGCAGAGGACAAAACAGCGCAGCATCTTGGACAGCACGTACTGGCTAGGGGCAACCGGACAAGCCAGGATGCGCGGCAGGACGCGGGTTTCTTTTTCCTGCAGGATTTCCTGGAGCGGTCCCTGGCCAATGAACAGGACCCAAAAGTACATCGCGCCCGGCAAGAGAATGAACAGAAAATCGCTCATGGCGTTTTGGGGATGACAGGTGTGTTGGTGAGGGTGGGAGTGTAGTCCGCCGCCGCGACGGTTTCGAACTTGATGATGGGCGGAAAGAGATACGTGCGCATACCCCGGAGCTTGCTCACCGATTTGGAGGCGACCCCGCTGACGGAGGCGTCGATGGGGAAGTCATTGCTCTTGATCATTGCGCGCATCTCGCGGAGCGGCTCACCCAATAAATCAGCCGCGGCGGACAGGCCCAGCGCCAGAAGCGAGGCGCCCTCGCGGACAACTTTCGGCAGGACCTGCTCGGCCGGATTCTCATACAGCTCGATGGAATTGGTTTGGCCCTCGAGCAAATTGGCTGTCATCTCTCTAGGCAGCACCACCAGGGCCGAAGCTTTGCGCTGCTCGACCAGCCTCAGCCCTTCCTCGCGGCTCTCGACAAAGTGGAGGCGCAGGCGGCTGGCGGCATCACCCTGAGATGGCAGGGAACGCAGCATGCGGGTCAACAGGTCCTTGTCCTGGTCCAGAACGGCCACATGGACCGTCGGCATTGGGCCGGAGCCGTGTCCGCCGAAGACCGAGGCAATCAGGACCGATAAGACCAAGGGCATGGCCCCCAGCAGCAACATCGACCAGGGGCGTTTGGCGTCGCGCCGCAAATCATTAAGCAGCAGGCGAAGGGCAGTTTTCAATCGCGCAGCTCCCGGCCTGTTAGCTTGAGGAAAACGCTCTCGAGCGTCGGCTTTTGAACAGATAAATCGGCCAGTTCAATGCCGGCTTTGGCAACCCGATCGACCAAAGAGGCCAAGCCGTATTGGCCGTCAGCGAGGTGCAGGGTGGCCAGGTGATCGGCCACATTGAGAACCAAAACCGGCTGTTCTCCCAGGCACTGCTGCATTTGCCGGGCGGAGAATTTGCCGCGCAACGTGATGACATCCCGATCACCCACCACCCGGGCCAGTTCGCGCAACGAGCCGGTCTGGAGGACTTGCCCGTGGTCCATGATGGCAACGCGGTCGCAGAGTTTTTCGGCCTCTTCGAGGTGATGGGTGGTGAAGATGATGGTGGTGCCTTCGCCGGCGATGTCGCGGATGATTTCGAGAATGGCGTTCCGGCCTTGAGGATCAATGCCGACGGTGGGCTCATCCAACAGCAGCACCTTGGGCCGGTGGACCAGGCCAATCGCCAGGTTGAGCCGCCGCTTCATCCCCCCTGAATAGCGCGATACGGGCTCGCGCGCGCGGTCAGCCAAGCCCACCCGACCAAGGATTTCGTCGATACTCTTTTTAAGCACGGGTCTGGGCAATCCATACAAGCCGCCCCAGAAGGCCAGGTTCTCCCTCGCGCTGAACTCCTCGTACAGGGCAACTTCCTGGGGAACCAAACCCAGCAGCGCCTTGGCTTGGCGAGGCGACTCCCAGAGATTGTAGTCGCCAACCGTCACAGTCCCTTCGTCGGGCCTGAGCAGGCCGGAGATCATCGAGATGGTGGTGGTCTTGCCTGCGCCGTTTGGACCGAGAAACCCGAACAGTTCGCCTGGGGCCACCTCGAATGAGATGCGTTCAACGGCGCGCAGGTCGCCGAACCTTTTTGACAATTGCTTGACAGCGATCATAAGTGCCGTTCCGCTCTCATGAAGGGAGTATGAGCCCGCACGGAGCAAAGTAAAGAGTCGATAGCTTTCTTTTCCTGCGTCCAAAGAGATGAAAACCACCGAGGAACGGAGAAAGAAAGGAACGGGGATTAGGGCCGTATTAGAAGCGTGGCATAGACTCCCTGGGACCCCTCTCTCCCGGCCTTCTCTACTTCGGAAGGGGAGAGGGAGAAGGATCGGCAGATTAGAGATGTAGCTAACTTACGCGCTTCGGATAAGTGGCACGATCAGGCCGTGGCGCTATTGAACTCCTCCTCTTATGGATGGGTCCCTGTGTCCAATTTCATCGGTTCGGCGAACAGGGCGACTTCAGAGATAGCCGGGCAAACAGGTCCGGTGAAACGCACGCGGACTTTTCTTGAAGTAATTGGCTGCACGCGCGCCAGGCGGCAATTGCCAATGCTTGCGCCTTTGGCAAATTCGACCCAATTCCCATCCTGCCATTGATCCAGGCCGTAGGCATCGACGCGCTGGCCGAGCGCCAGGTATTCGCGGAGACGAACGACATTGAACGTTATGGGCTTGCCCACATCCAAAACCAATTCTGCGTTCGTCACGGAATCGTCTGTTGACCAGTAGGTGCCGGGATGGGGGTCGAGGGCGTTTTTTGGCGAGAATCGCCTGTCGTTGCCGCGGACATTCGATGCGGTGACCTTCGCGTGGCGGGCCAAATCATGCGCGAAAGTTTGGTCTAAAATGCTGCGGAATTCACGGAGCGCCGCGATGTCAGTGGAATGGATTTGCCCGTTTCGGTCCGGCGGAATATTCAGCAGCAGCGCCGCCCCGCGGCCAATCGAGTCGTAATAGAGATCGACCAATTGGGGCGATGTTTTGACCCGGGCGTCTTCGCTCGGATGATAAAACCAGCCAGGGCGAATCGAGACATCGCACTCGGCAGGAATCCAGCGCAAACCGGGGGTTGGTGGCTGCGGGCGCAAGCCGTGAAAGAGTTGCTGGTTATCGGCGTTGCCGGGGCACCAGCCGGTGGGGTCCACAGTGTCCCAGCAGGGGTCCCCGGCCTTGCCTTCTTCATTGCCGACCCAGCGAATGTCAGGTCCCGCGTCGCTGAACATGACAGCATTGCGTTGAAGCTCGCGCACAATTTGCCACGTATTGCTCCAGTCGTAGTAGGTGTGGTTGTCAATCCGGCGGGTTTCGCGGGCGCCGCCATAATAGCCGCTGCCGCCGTTGGCGCCGTCGAACCAGACCTCGTAAATCGGCCCGTAGCGCGTCATCAACTCGCGGAGCTGATTGCGGTAGTAAGTAATATAGGCGGGTGTGCCGTAGCTGGCGTTGTTGCGGTCCCAGGGCGAGAGATACACCCCGAACTTCAGCCCGTATTTTCGGCAGGCGCCGGCAATGGCTTTCACCACGTCGCCCTTGCCGTGTTCCCAGAGCGAATTCTTGACGGAATGTTCCGTGTAGGCCGAAGGCCAGAGGCAAAAGCCGTCGTGATGTTTGCACGTGAGAACCAGGCATTTCATGCCCGCCATCCTGGCGGTGCGAACGATTTGATCGGCGTCGAAATGCGCCGGGTTAAACACGCTTTCGTTTTCATCGCCATTACCCCATTCCCGGTCCGTGAACGTGTTGACGGTAAAATGGAGGAAGCCGTAAAACTCGCTGGTTTGGCGGAACAATTGGCGGGTGGTCGGGATGGGGCCGTATGGCGCTGGTGGTTCTGCGGCAAAAACGGCGAGGCATAAAAAGCCCGGAGCGAACGCGAGGAACAATCTGGCTCTGTGATTGTGTTTCAATTTAACGGTGATTGGTTTTCTTTAGTGTGCTGGCGACGGGCAGCCCCTCACAAGCTTGAATTTTGGTGAGGGAAGTTCCGCGCGGAGATTGAAAACTTTCCGGTTACTTCGTTGACAACCTCGTGTCGGGCGTGAAAATTCCTGAAGATGTTCAGCACAAACTTCCTGTTCGCCTCGTTAATCTGGGGCTCGGTCGGCATGGGCTATTTTATTTATGGGAAGAAACAGGCCTCCTGGCCGCCAATGATCGCTGGTGTCCTGATGATGGCGGCCTCGTACTTTTTCTCCGCGTTGATGATGTCGCTGGTGTGCATGGGGCTGATGGGGGCCGTGTATTTTTTGCTCCGAAACGGGTACTGACGCGAAGCGTGAGCCTGGAGTTAGGACCTTTTCATAACGGACTCCTCAGGTAACTGCCCGTAGCTTTCGTTCCAGAATCTCTCCAGCCAGGGCTGGGTTGGCCTTGCCTTTGCTGAGCTTCATCACTTGGCCCTTGAGAAAATTCAACGCTGCGCTTTTTCCGGCCTTGTAATCGACAACCGGCCCCGGATTGGCTGCAATCACCTGGTCGCAAAACTGCTCGATTGCCCCGTGATCGCTCAATTGGGCCAATCCCTTTCTTTCGACGATTTTCGCCGCAGATTCACCCGATTCAAACATCTCTGAAAACACGTCCTGCGCAGTTCGGGTGCTGATTTTCCCCTCGTCAACCAGCCCGGCGAGTTCCCGGAGAGCGCTGGGGGGAAACTTTAAATTTTCAAGGCTGGTTTGGGTCTCGGCGAGCTTGGCCCGCAGATTATTGATGACCCAATTGGCGATTGCCTTGGGGTTCTTGGCCTGGCGGGCGGCGGTCTCGAAATAATTTCCTAGCGGCACGTCCCAAACAAACGTCTGGGCATCGGAGGCGGGCAAGTTGAAATCGCGCATAAAACGTCGCTTGCGCGCCAGCGGGAGCTCGACGACGCATTTGGAGACTTCTTGCAGCCAGGCCTCAGTTGGTTCGAAAGGCATCAGGTCCGGTTCGGGAAAATAGCGGTAATCATGGGCTTGTTCTTTGGTGCGCATTTCCTCGGTAATGCCCGCCGCGTCGTTCCAGCGCCGTGTGGACTGCTGGAGAGCGCCTCCGCCCTCGAGGACCGCAATCTGGCGGGGGATTTCATATTCGAGGGCTTTGCGGACCCCGCTGAAGCTGTTCATGTTTTTGATTTCGATCTTCGCCCCGAGCGCGGTCTGTCCTTTAGGCCGGACGCTGACGTTGACATCGCACCGGACCATGCCCTTCTCCATGTCGCAATCGCTCACGCCGCCGTACATGAGGATGTCCTTGAGTGCGTTGAGGTACTCATAGGCCATTGGGGCGCTGGAGATGTCCGGCTCGGACACAATCTCCATTAGAGGCACACCGGCCCGGTTGAAATCGACTCCGCTCTGGCGTTCGAAATGGAAATTCTTTCCTACATCCTCTTCGAGATGCACGCGGGTGATGCGCACCCGGGCCAGCCCGCCGCCAAACTCGAACTCGACGCAGCCCCGAACCGCCGAGGGCTGGTCGTATTGCGTGATCTGGTAATTTTTTGGCATGTCCGGGTAGAAATAATTTTTCCTATCGAACTTCGAGCGGGATGGGATGGCGCAATTCAGCAAAAGCCCGGCGAGGGCAGTCAAGCGGAGGGCTTCCTGGTTGGCGACAGGCAAGACCCCCGGCAGGCCGAGGCAAACCGGGCAGACGCGGGTATTGGGCGGGGCGCCGAACTCATTGGCGCACCCGCACCACATCTTGGATTGGGTTTTAAGCTGGACGTGTGTCTCCAGGCCAATAACGGGTTCGTATGCGGCCAATTCCATAATTCGCAGGAGATTCTTACCATGGATAGCCGCTTGTCACAAACTGTTCTCAAAGGGTGACTCTTTCCGCAGCCGGCTAATACTGGGAGGACCGCAGAGCCTTCTGGATATTGCTTCTGAGGCTCAGCGAGGTTGGGCTTCGACAAAGGTTCCGACAAAGGGAGATGAGATCGTTATGAAAATGTCCAAACTCGAGCTGTTCTTTGGACTTGTTGGCCGGAGGAAACTGGTCCAAAATGCGAGGCATGGACACCACCGCAACGACCGGAGTGAAGGCTCGCGTTCCGGAAGGATATCGCGCGATTCCGATCAGCCAGTCGGATCAAAATGCCGCATTGCGGATTTGTGTGCTGGTGCGCCAAACACCAGACCCGGTGGCGGGGCATTTTCTGCTCCTGCGCGACCTGCACGACGCGCTGGTGTACTTAGGGGCGTTGGTCGATGCTGCGGGGCAAGTGCGCGAGTGGCTGGAGTTGTGGGTTCAAAACGTGGATGGGCTCGAGGCCAGTCTTCCCGCATACCGAGAGGCTTTTTCCAATTTTTCCCTGGACGCGCGATGGACCGAGCAGGCCAAGGCCTTTCGAGAGCTGGCCGGCCCGAACTGTCTTTGGACAGGATGGGAAGAGACCCACCCGCTCCCATCGTTTTTGGACCTTGCGCAAGGCAATCCGCTCCACCCTGCGGGGCCGGAAGGGCCATGGGAGTTATGCCGCCAGGACGATTTGCTTCGCGCTGCGGGGCTGCCGGCCTTCAGCACCTCGCTCTTTCGTTATCTTTATCAGCCCTCAGCGGGCTCTGCGACGCATTTCATCCCAGTCACGGCGGGCGCGCCCGAGAATGGCGCGACGCGCCCGCTGCGCGAAGCGGTGGCGACGATGGAACAGCATTTGAGCCTCAACCCGCAGGGGGGATTAATGCTGGCTTTGGGGTTTTCGCCCATCCCGTTTGAGGAATACGTGGATTTGCTGGGCGGAAAGGCCTGGGGAGGGATTGAGCATGGGCGAAAGCGGCTGCAGTTGAACGGGGTTTATGGCGGCCTGGCCGATTGGGAGCAGGGGCAGCAGGAGAGCGCCCATTTGTTTCTGGGTCCCCAAGGCCGGGCTGGCCGTCTCATCGAGACGTTTCACTTGAAGCTTCAGTTGCTGGTGGATGCCATGCGAGAGACGCGCGCGTTTGTGCAGAAGCAGCAGTTGCCATTGCTCAACCTGACGTGCGAGAGCTTTCGGGTGAGCCTCAAAGAGCCGGGGGCCGGCCTGCCCATCCTGTGGACCGCACACTGCGCGCTGGTGCGGCCTGGTTCCGCCTTCGCCTTGCCCGTCGAGACGAGTGATTTCCGGTACTTTATCCGCGCCCGTTCCGGTGGGGCATCGATTTATTTGCCGGAGGGATTGAGCGCACCGTTGCAGGGAAGCGCGAGCGCTCGAATTCGCCAGGTATTGCCGCCGGACCAGGGCCGGACAATCGTGGAGGGGACGCTGGTGCTGCAGGAGCGGCTGGCCATATCTCCGCACGACCTGCTTTGGATTCGGCTGCCGCTGGCTTCCGGCCGGCAAGACCTCTATGGCCATTTATACGCGGCTGAGGCCCTGGCGCAGGGAGAGGTTCGGTTCCGCACAATCCCGCAGCAGTTGCCACCGGGAGTGGTTGAAAACCTGAAGGCTGCAGAAGGGGTCTCGTTCGCGCGCGCGCCCTTTGAAGTGGTGCCGCTGTTGAGTTCGCCTTGCGATCTCTACGCGCTGGGAGTGCTGGGAGTGCGCACGTTGCTGGTGGATGGAGAGAACACGTTGCCTATCGCATTGGACGAATTGCTGAGCCTCGCGCGCCAGGCAGCGACCGAACACCAGCCTAATCTCGCCCTGGGCGCCCGTATCCGGGCTATCCTCGAGCGGGACACGCGGTATGCCGAGTCGCTGGGGCCGCATCGGCTGGCAGCAGCCGGGCCGGATGCGAAGCCGCTGGCCCAGGTCATCCCGATGGACCTTTGGTGCGATAGCCTTGCGGTTGTGGCAAGCCTCTTTCCCGGTTTGGGGCCCGATAGCGTCTGCCGCGACTTTGGGGATGTGGCGGCGCTGGCGTTGGAAGCCGTTTTTGACCGGCCAATGGCGGCGCTGGAAAACCTGCTGCTGCGCTCCCGCAGCCTCGTTGTGATTGATTGGACCTTTAACCAGGAAATTCGCGATACGATTGAGACTTTTCTCCAACGCATCTAACAAAGGAGCAGAATCGAAAGTTTCCAGTTGACCAGAGATTGATTTGATGTAGCCTAATTTCAACACAAACATAAAAAAAGTCCAGGTTCGGCGCCTGTACACGAAAAAAGCGAATCATGAAACAGTTTTTGAAATGCCTCTTGTTGGTTCTCCTAGCCCTCGGCACGGGAGTTTTTGCCGGTTGCAAAAGTTGCAAACCCGGCGGCCCTCCGGGGCCGGCCCTCAGCTACAATTTGACCATTACGCCAGGCGATTCCTTAAAGGACAGCTCAGTCCTGGTGGACGTGGTGGGTATTAATCCTTCGGAGTTGCCGAAATGGCAGACTTACAGCATCCGGGATTACTTCACTCCGAACGATCCGGTGCGCCAGGATGCAGTGAAGTTTACGGCGGAATTCGTGCCGGGAAAACAAAACCCGATCACGCTGAAGAAGGGCGATCCATTATGGAACAAGTGGATGAAGTCCGGTGCGCAGTACCTGGTGGTTCTGGCCGACCTTCCGCTGGTAAGCAAGGAAGGCAAGGCTGGCAGCCAGGACCCCAGGCGTCAATTGATTCCCCTGTGCAAGTGTTATTGGCCTGATAACACGAGCGACCTCGATGTTAAAGCGCAGGCGGGCGGAGTCAGCCTGGTCAATGCGCCGCGTGAAGGTTGGACACTTCCCGCGTGGTGAACTTCTGCCGCCTGGGCAACTGGTAACAATCGACCGCTGCCCTATGCCCTGGCTGCCAGCCATTCCACCTGCGGGGCGGGCCGGTTTGGCGGTACAATGCACTTGAGCCATGGAGCGTTTTGGAGCCTTTGAAGCCGGGAGGGTTCTGGATTCCGGCAACGGGGCGATTGTCTATGAGGCCCGGAAAGAAGGGGATTCCAAAGGGCGCTATGTCTTAAAGGTGTTCGCGCCGGAGCGGTTAATGGCCGAGGAGGCCGGCGAAGAGCGCTCGGCGCTGGAACCGCTCTTCAAAGACCTCGGGGCGTCTTTCACCAGCCGTGTTAACCTGCAGAAGAAAGCGGCCGACTCCTCGCCTTACTTTGCGCCTATTCTTGCCGCCGGCCACGATGAGCGAGGGGCCTGGTATGTGACCCGCTTTTATCCCCGCTCTATCAAGGCCATGCTCGAGCGCATCGTGGCGTTGGAGGCGCCCGACCTCTTTCGTGTGGTTCAGTCCGCAGTGCGCGCTGCCCTGCACTTGCAGCGGACCGCTGGCCGGTCCCATGGCAATCTCAAACCCTCGAACATCTTTGTGGAGGGTGTTCGCAAACCCAGGAGTTCACGGGTGGTTGTGGCGGACCCCCAGCCGGGGGATGCGGCTGAGGCAGAGCGGTATGAACGGGAGGACCTTCGGGCAATAGGCCAATTGATTTACCAGTTGGTTTTCAAGCGGGCAGTCGATTTCGCGTGGGTAATTGTTCCGTTGGAAACATCGCCTGAGTGGGCGCGTATCTTTGGGAAGAAGACCAGCGCCTGGTTGGCGCTCTGCAATCGCCTGCTTGATCCGAGCCTTTCGCTCGATAAAACCAATTTGGCGAGTCTGGAGCAGGACCTTCGCCGGTTGGAGCCCAAGCCGCCAGTGCCGGTGATGCCGGTGGGGATTGCTGCGGGGGTGCTGCTGGTAGGGGGCTTGATGGCTTTCCTGCTGCTGCACAAACGCCAGACTGGCACGCTGATCATCGGAGTCGAGCCTGAAGGCGCCCGGGTCGTCCTCACGCCTCTTGACGAGGAAGATGTCGAGGGCATCTCCGAGACGCGGCCCGCGGTGAAGGGCGTTTTGAAGCTGGTCCTTAAAAAAGGGAAATACCGGATCAGGGCGGAATCTCCGGAGAACAAGCTCGAACCATCGCGCCGGCTCACGGTGAGGCTGGATGCGGGCCAGACGGTGCGGACGAATTTGAGTTTGGCCTATGGGGGCCTGGTCGTGGTCAGCCAACCGCCAGGGGCCTCTTTCAAGGTTGGCGACACCGTTTTCCACACGCCCTTTACGAATTATTCTTACCCGCCGGCGGTCCTTGATCTGCAGCTTCAGTTGGAAGGTTACGAAACCACCAATCTCACGGTAACGGTTCCAACCAACCATCAGGTGGTTTCGTGGGTGGCGCAGTTGCGCAAACCGCCGCCGGGCAGCAGGCTGGTTGAGTTTCTCAGTGACCCGCCTGGCGCGGTGATTTACGTCGATGGCGTTTCCAAAGGAAAGGCGTCGTTGCCCATCCGAGTATCGCTTGAAATTGCGCCGCATACCATCCGCGCTGAATTGCCAGCGCCCTTTGCCCCGATTACAAAGCAAATTGAGGTTGTTCAGGGGCAAAACCCATCGCAGAGGTTTTATTTCCCCCATGGCACCCTGACGGTCGTCAGCAGCACGCCGCCGGTGCTGCAGATTTTTTTAACAAACCAATTGGCGGGTGTCTCGCCTACGAACCTTCTGCTGCCGCCCGGGGCGTATGAACTCGAGTTTCGGGCCAGTGGCTTTAAAACCAATATCCAGCCGGCATTGGTATCCGATGGAGTCACCAACCGGCTGTCACCCGTTCTTGACCCGCTGGGTGGTTTTGTGGATTTGACCAGCGACCCGCTCGGGGCGGAAATCCGGGACCGAACGGGCAAGGTCCTGACCCATACGTTGGTGGGAGGAATGACTCGGGTCCCATTGGCCCGGGGCACAACCGATTTGGTGGCGTTATTCAGCGGACTGGACCCCGTATGGCGGAGCAACATTATCATTTTCCCTGGACAGGTTACCAACCTGGGCACGTTCAGATTCCAGTATGGCCGTGTGTCGTTTTTTAACAGCATGCCCGCAGAGATTGGCACCAATCCCCTAGTCAGAAATGCCTCTGGAGCTTTGGTTCCATTCGGCGAAACGGTTTACCAGCGGCCCGGTCAGAAGGTCTTGTATCAAGTGCAGTTGGATGATTACCAGTTGTGGACCAATTGGGTGGCGCTCGCAGCCGGAGATTTAACTACAATTCCTGTCAGGTTGCGCAGAAACCAAATACCAATGGTCCTGGAGAGCAATTTACGCGGCGCGGCTTATTCGTATCTGGACGAAAACAGGCGGGAAGTGCCGTTGGGCCAGGGAACGAATTTTTATCTGGCTTGGGGGACTAACGTCCTCGTTGCCAAATACGGCAATCTGGCGCCCTTGAGGCACACCCTGGTCGTCCCTCGGTCTGGAAGCGCCCGCGATACATTCACCTTTGAAGATTACGGAAGCGTCATCACCACCAACCTGCTCGCAGGCACCGAAATATATCAGGCGGACCCCAATTCGCTGGTTTTTCAAGGGCGCGCCCCGGAGACCATTTATGCGCGGCCAGGGCCGGCCACCTTTCTGTTTGTGCGCGAGGGTTACACGAACCAGGCCTCGACTAATGTTTTGCGGGCCAGTTGGGTTGTATTGACTTCGCCCTTGCCCTTGCCGTATCGGAGCAAGACGAGCGGTCTGGAATTGATGTGGGTGCCGGGCCTGCCTGGCACTCGCGACGGCGGATATGTCGGCAGAACTCATGTCACTCAGGGCCAATACCGGCAGGTTATGAACGCCAACCCAAGCGAACCACTACCCGCCCAGGACGATCTGCCGGTCAACAATGTCAGCGCTCAAGATGCTCTCACGTTTTGCCAGCGACTGACCGATGCCGATAAAAAAGACCCGGCATTCCCCGGCGGTTGCGTCTATTCGCTCCTGACTGTCGCACAATGGGACCAGCTCAAATTAGCCGCTGATCCGAGCAAGGGCATTTTTTCCGCGCCCAGGCCGGCGCTGCCATTGGACCGCCCCAAACCCGACGAGAGCGCCGTAGCCGATGCTCATGGCATTTTTGGCGTATATGGGAATGTGGACCAGATTTGTTTCGACCAGGCGCTGCCCGGCTATCGTGCCAAAGGGGGGCGCTATACGGACACAGCGGCCTCATTCAAATACCGATTTACCGACACGTTCAGCGACCCTTCCCGGGTTGTTGGTTTCAGGGTGGTTTTGATTCCTCCTGCGAAGTAGAACGGGTTTTACCTTAGCGGATGATCCACCGCTGGATTACTTCGAACCGGCGAAGAGCTGATTGCGTGCGGAGGAGGTGATGGCCAGCACGGCGGGATGGCTGAGCTTGCGCTCAGGGCTGATAACATAGAATTGCTCCCGGCATTCCGGAGCCCGGCCAATGATTTGGAAGCCATAACGGGTGACGGCTTCCTGGGCGGCTACACTGGGCAGGGCGAAAAAGCCAAGGCCATCCACCGCCGCAACCTTCATCAGGGCCGCATCGTCGTACTCCGCCACGGGCCGAGGTCGCAGCTTGCGAGAATCAAACCAGGCATCGATCGAGCGGCGCAGGGGACTGGAGGTGGGCAGCAGGACCGGTGCTTCGTTGAATGACCGAGGGAAGCCGCGGCGCAATTGATGCGCCAGAGCAGGGGCTGCGCAGAAGGTCACTCCGGACTCGCCGAGCAAATGATTGAAGACCTTGACGTGAAGGGACGTTGGGGCCGGCTCGTTTGCCAGCACGACATCGAGCCGGAACACGGCCAATTGCGCCAGCAGATCGGTGGTTTTGCCTTGGAGGCAGGCCGCCTGGACTGGTTGTTCGAGGTGAAAAATGGGTTTGATGATATGATGGCTCACCAGCTTCGGCACCGAATCGGCGATGCCGATGTGGATGCGCAAGGGCCGATCCACCGGCTGCTTGAGCGAGTGGAGCAATTCCTCCCCCAGCGAGAAAATCTCCTGGGCATAGCTGAAGGCCTGGCGCCCGGCATCGGTCAGGCTCAGGCCTCGAGGACTGCGCCGGAACAGCCGCTCTCCCAGCACGCTTTCCAACGCGGCGAGCTGGGCGGAGATCGTCGGCTGGGACACCCGCATTTTGGCGGCAGCTTTGCGCAGGCTGCCCTCCTGGGCCACAGCCCAGAAGTACCGCAGATGATGATAATTCAAAAAAGCCACACGCCGGAGGGTATTTGAATAAACCTATCAGCTCAATCGAAAAATCGTATTAGGCTAATGGCCCCGGTTGCCACATAGTCTCATGGTTAAAATTAATAATTTATATATGTCAGCTCCCTTAAGCCGCCATCCGAAACTCCTCGCCTGGGTCGAGGAGGTTGCCCGCCTCTGCCAGCCTGCCCGAATCCATTGGTGCGACGGTTCTGAAGAGGAACACCGCGAGCTTTGCGAGTTGATGGTCCGCGCGGGAACTTTGACGCGGCTGGACCCGGTGAAGCGGCCCGGGTCGTTTCTAGCCCGCTCGCATCCGAGCGATGTGGCGCGGGTCGAGGACCGCACATTCATTTGCGCGCGAAACCGGCAAGAAGCCGGGCCGACCAACAACTGGGCCGACCCCACCGAGATGAAGGAGCGGCTGCGAACAATATTCGCGGGAGCGATGGCGGGACGCACGATGTATGTCATCCCGTTTGTGATGGGTCCGTTGGACTCACCGGTAGCCAAGGTAGGGATCGAGATCAGTGACTCGCCTTATGTGGTGGTGAACATGCGGATCATGACGCGCATGGGGCAGAAGGCGCTGGATAAACTGGGAACCGAGGGGGAATTCATACCTTGCCTTCATTCCGTGGGGGCGCCCCTCAAGCCCGGCCAGGCAGACGTCTCCTGGCCCTGCGAGCCCGACCCCAACAAGAAGTACATTGTGCATTTCCCGGATGACCCTTCCATATGGTCTTACGGGTCGGGTTATGGCGGCAACGCGCTTTTGGGCAAGAAATGCCTGGCCTTGCGAATCGCCTCGGTGGTCGCGCGGCGGGAGGGGTGGCTGGCGGAGCACATGCTCATCCTTGCCCTGACCTCGCCCGAGGGCAAAACCTACTATGTCACGGCGGCTTTTCCCAGCGCCTGTGGCAAGACAAACCTGGCCATGATGCAACCGACCCTGCCGGGCTGGACAGTGCGTTGCGTGGGCGATGATATTGCCTGGATTCGCCTCGGGTCTGATGGCCGCCTGTACGCAGTCAACCCGGAGTGGGGCTTTTTCGGCGTGGCGCCTGGAACCTCGAATGCATCAAATCCCAACGCGATGCGGACGATGAGCCGCAACACGATTTTTACAAATGTCTTGCTCACCCCCGATGCGGACGTCTGGTGGGAAGACATGGGAACACCGCCTCCGGCGCGCGGGATTGATTGGGAAGGCAAAGAATGGACGCCAGACTCCGGGCGCAAAGGGGCCCATCCCAATGCGCGCTTTACCGCCCCAGCCAGCCAATGCCCCGTTATAGACCCAAATTGGGAAAAGCCCGAAGGGGTGCCGATCTCGGCAATACTGTTTGGTGGACGGCGCCCAAGCACCGTGCCGCTGGTAACGGAGGCGTTTGACTGGGAGCACGGGGTGTTTCTGGGCGCATCCGCGGGGTCCGAAACCACGGCCGCGGCTTTGCACAAAGCGGGCGTGCTTAGGCGCGACCCATTCGCCATGCTGCCCTTTTGCGGCTATCACATGGGCGATTACTTTGCGCACTGGCTTTCATTACCGCAGCGCACCGATCGGTCGAAGTTGCCCAAGGTCTTTTTTGTGAATTGGTTCAGAAAAAATGCCGATGGGAAGTTTCTGTGGCCGGGGTATGGGGAGAACAGCCGTGTGCTCAAGTGGATTTCCGAGCGCGTCGAGGGGATGGGCCGGGCTGTCTCGACCCCAATCGGCTGGCTGCCGCGGTTGAATGCGCTGGATTTGCACGGGCTGGATTTGAGCATGGCCGATTTGCAGACCCTGCTGCAGGTCGATTCTGAGGCATGGAAGAAAGAGGCAACAGACGCCGAGGTTTATTTTGCGAAATTCGGCGACAAATTGCCCCAGGCGCTTCGAAAGCAACTAAGCGACTTGAGCGCAAGACTTCATGCAACGCCACCTCCTCGACGGGACCACGAGGTGGAAGCTGGATCACCTGCGCTGGCCGGTTCGGAGACCCAGGCTTAGTTCAGAATTTCCAGTTCCATTCGTCACGGGCGTATTTCTCCCGAGCCAAGGCGGTAATCTGCTCCACAGGCGCGCGAGCGAGCGGCTCGGTCGCCTCCCAGGCCTTGAGCAAGGCGGCTTTGAGCATCTGCGCCGGCACTTTGAGGTTGAGGAGAAAATCTGCATGTGAACGGTTGCTGCGATAATCCGGCTGGCGCGAGGGCAGAGGAAGCACCTGCTGGAGAAGGTCGATGTCCAGGTTCAACAAGAAGCAGCCGTGAAAGAGCAGAAAGCGTTTGCGGCGGCGTTGGGCATTGCCGGAGAATTTAAGGCCGCCAATGGCGAGATCCGTATGGCCTTTCTTCTCGACCGGGGTCTTGAGCAGCGCGGCTAGCGCCTCCCGGTGGCGTTGGAGAACAAACTCGTTCGTGCCGCCGATACCCTGGAGGGCCGGGTGGTCCTCGACCTGCAGGAGCAAAGCGTAATTCAGGCAGCCGGGCCCCTGGAGCACCGTTCCGCCTCCGCTGCAGCGGCGCAGGATGGGAATCGAATGGCGGCGGCAGAACTCAATGTTCACCTCGGAAGCCACCGCGTTTCCGTAGCCCACCACAACAAAGTGCCGCGCCGGCTCCCACAACCGTAACAGGCTGCCCGCTCGCCCGGCCTCGCACACATCGAGCAATACCTCATCGCAGGCCAGGTCCAGGGCTGGGTTATGGAAAGTCAATTCGCAATGCTCCATTGCAATTCTGAGTTCTGATTGTAAGCTATGCGGCTTGTTAAAGAATAAGTTAGGCGACTGGTGCTATAATGATCACAGCCAGGTGAACAGATAACATTTTTATCGAAAACGTGAAAGTGGCTAAAAAACAGGAAAAGGGCGCCGCCCCGGAATTGCGTGTGTTGCCCGAGCCCGAAGACCGCGGGGAAGACAAGCTTCTGGATTCGCTGGAATCAGTTGTCGAACACACGCTGCGGGGGCAGCCTCCGGGGACCGGCGGGCGGTTTCTAAGCCGGCTGGCATCCCGGTTGCAGGAAGAAGGTGTGGAAGCGCCGCGGGTGGTAAGCACCCCGTACATCAACACCATCCCCGCGGATAAACAGGCTCAGTTTCCAGGGGATTGGGAAATGGAGCGGCGGCTCAAGAGCTACATCCGCTGGAACGCCATGGCCATGGTGGTTAATGCCAATCGGGCCCATAGCGGTCTGGGCGGGCATATCTCCACCTATGCCTCCGCCGCCACCCTGTACGAAGTGGCTTTCAATCATTTCCTCCGGGCGCGCACGGAGAATTTCAGCGGGGACATGGTTTATTTTCAAGGCCATGCGACTCCGGGCATTTACGCGCGCGCTTTCCTTGAAGGCCGCCTGGACGACCACCATTTACAGAATTTCCGCCAGGAATTGGCCCAGGGAGGGGGCTTATCTTCCTATCCGCATCCCTACTTGATGCCGGAGTTTTGGCAGTTCCCAACTGTTTCGATGGGATTGGGACCGTTGCTTTCCATTTACCAGGCCCGGTTCAATCGCTACTTGCGCGCGCGGGGCCTTGCTGGCGGAGAGGAACCGAAGGTATGGGCCTTTCTGGGCGACGGAGAAACCGATGAACCTGAGACCTTGGGAGCTGTTGGGTTGGGGGCGCGCGAGAATCTGGATAATTTAATTTGGGTCATCAACTGCAACCTGCAACGGCTGGACGGCCCGGTGCGCGGGAATGGCAAGATCATCCAGGAATTGGAAGCCGTTTTCCAGGGCGCCGGCTGGAACGTGATCAAGGTGATTTGGGGAACAGATTGGGATAATCTCCTGGCGTCCGATAAAACAGGGCTCCTGCTCAAAAGAATGGAAGAGGCCGTGGACGGGGATTACCAGAAGTACTCCGTAGAGCCCGGCAGTTACACTCGCAAACATTTCTTCGGCAAATATCCTGAGCTGCTCGAGCTGGTCAATTCGCTCACCGACGAGCAGATTCATAAGCTGCTGCGCGGGGGCCATGATTCGCGCAAGGTCTATGCAGCCTATAAAGCGGCCATCGAGCACAAAGGCCAGCCGACGGTCATTCTGGCTAAAACCGTTAAAGGCTACGGCCTGGGTGAGGCCGGGGAGGGCCGCAACATCACGCACCAGCAAAAGAAGCTCAACGAAAAGGAGCTTCGAGAATTTCGCGCCCGATTCGGCGTCCCGATAAGCGACGAAGAAATAGCCGAGACGCCTTTCTTTCGTCCAGCCCCTGAGAGCCGTGAGCGGCAGTATTTGCTTGAACGGCGCAAGAAGCTGGGTGGTTTTCTGCCGCAGCGCGTTGTAAAGGTCGAACCGCTGGATGTGCCGGGTGTGGAGGCCTTTGCCGAGCTGTTGAAAGGTTCGGGCCGGTTCGAGTTGTCAACCACCATGGGCTTTGTCCGCCTGCTGAGCCTGCTGGTGCGCGATAAAACCATTGGCCGCCAAATCGTGCCGATTATTCCTGACGAAGCGCGCACGTTCGGACTCGATGCCCTGTTCCGTGAGATAGGGATTTTTGCGTCCAAAGGCCAACTTTACGAGCCGGTGGATAAGAAGTCGTTGCTTTATTATCACGAAGCCAAGGATGGGCAAATCCTTGAGGAAGGCATCACCGAAGCCGGCTCGATGGCCTCGTTTGTGGCGGCGGGCACGTCCTACGCCACGCTTGGCCGCTACATGGTGCCCTTTTATATTTATTACTCGATGTTCGGATTCCAGCGCATCGGGGATTTGATGTGGCTGGCGGGCGATATTCGCGCGAAAGGTTTTCTGCTGGGCGCGACTTCCGGGCGGACGACGCTCAACGGCGAGGGCCTCCAGCATCAGGATGGCCACAGCCTGCTGCTGTCGAGTTCGATCCCGACTTTGCTGACCTACGACCCGGCATTCACCTACGAGGTGGCGGTGATTATCGCGGAAGGGATGCGCCGGATGTACGTGGCGGGTGAAGACATTTTTTACTACTTGACTCTGTACAATGAGAACTACGCGATGCCCCCGATGCCTCATGGCGCAGAGAGGGGAATCCTGAAAGGGTTGTACAGATTCAATGCAGGCTCGGAAAAGAAACGGCTCAAAGCCCATCTGTTGGGCAGTGGGCCGATCCTGCGCGAGGCCCTGCGGGCGCAGCAAATCCTGGCCGAAAAGTATGATGTGTCCGCCGATGTCTGGAGCGCCACCAGCTATAAGCTGCTGCGAAACGAGGCCCTGCGCGCCAAGCGCTGGAACATGCTGCACCCAACGGCGGCTCCGAGAAAATCCTACCTTGAAGACCTTTTGAAGAACGAAACCGGGATGTTCGTTGCCGTCTCAGACAATATTAAAACAGTGCCCGATCAGATAGCGCCATGGGTCCCTGGCGGGTTGACCACCCTGGGCACCGACGGCTTTGGCCGCAGCGACACTCGCGAACGGTTGCGGTGGTTTTTTGAGATTAATGCCGAAACCACTGTTATCGCCACCTTGTATGCGCTGGCTCAAAAGGGGCAGGTGGACAACAGCCTGGTCGCGAAGGCCATCAAAGACTTGGATTTGGACCCGGAAAAAATTCATCCTGACATTGTCTAAATTCTACTGACATGGATTTTAAACTGCCGCATTTGGGTGAGGGCGCCGACTCGGGAACGGTGGTGAACCTTTTTGTAAAAGAAGGCGAAGCAATAGCCAAAGACCAGCCGATCCTCGAACTGGAAAACGAAAAGGCCGTTGCCACCATTCCATCGACGGTGGCGGGAACGATCTCCAGGGTCTTTGTCAAAACCGGCGACAAGATCAACGTCGGCCAGCGTATCCTATCGGTTGCGGAAAGCGGCGCCGCGCCGGTCGAGCCGAAAGCGAAGGCGGAGATAGCTCCCAAAACTGCGCACGGTGAAGCCGAACCAATTGAGGCGCCGATCAAAAAGGAACAGGAGGAGGAGCCGACTCCTGCTGAGCCTAAACCCGGGGTTCCTACCGCCGCCGCGCCCTCGATTCGCAAGCTGGCGCGGGAGCTGGGCATCGACCTGACGAAGGTGCGCGGCAGCGCCCGCGGCGGGCGGATCGTTCTCGAGGATGTTCGCGCCTATATTCAGAGGCTCCAACGCCTCGCCTCGGAGCCGAAGAGTCCGGCGGCGAGTGGGAATCCCGCCCCCAGCCCCAAGCCCGCCCCCGAACCGATTGATTTTTCCAAGTGGGGTCCGATTTCGAAAAAGCCTTTGAGCCCCCTGCGTCAGGTCATCGCCCGGCGCATGGCCGAGAACTGGAACGCCGTGCCGCATGTCACGCAGTTTGATGAGGCGGACCTGACGGTGCTCAATGAGCTGCGCAAGAAATACGCGCCCGCCTACGAGCAAAAGGGCGCGCGGCTCACGTTGACTTCATTCGTCCTCAAAGCGGTCGTTCAGGCGCTCAAGAAATATCCTGTTTTCAATTCGAGCCTGGACGAAGCGGCGCAGGAAATTGTTTTGAAAGAATATTTTCATATCGGCATTGCTGTCGATACGGAGGCCGGGCTAATCGTTCCGGTCCTGAGAGACGTGGATAAGAAGGACCTGCTAAATCTTTCTAAAGAGTTGGAGGAATTGGCCAAGAAGGCGCGTGAGCGGAAGGTCTCGGCTGAGGAACTCAAAGGCGGGACTTTCACCATCTCGAACCAGGGTGGGATAGGGGGCGCGCATTTCACGCCGATTGTGAATCGGCCAGAGGTGGCGATTCTCGGGTTGGGTCGCGGGGCGATGCGGGCCGTTGTGCGGGAGAACCGGGTTGAACCGCGTCTGATGTTACCGCTGGCGTTGTCGTACGATCACCGGGTGATAGACGGTGGCGCCGCAGCAAGATTTATGGTGGAGTTGGTGGACGCCTTGGAAAAGTTTAAAGAGCAGGACGTGATGCCAGAGTTGTCCTCGTCCTCGAAATCATAAGGAGCCAATGAGCATAAACGCTCCAGTAATTGGTCATGAAAAACTCGATGTGTATCGACTGGAGCTTGGGTTCATTGCCTGGGTGCCCCCTTTAATCGAGGAGGCAAGAGTCGCCGGCAAAACTCGTGAAGTCTGCGATCAACTTGACCGGGCGAGCTACGGGAAAGGAAATTCGAGGGCGAGAACGAGGACGAGGACAGCACAGGGGAAGGACGAGAGAGAATTTTAATATGGAACCCATTACGACCGATATTGTTGTTCTTGGCGCCGGACCCGGGGGGTACGCCGCAGCTTTTTACGCCGCGGACCTCGGCAAGAAGGTCGTGTTGGTCGAACGCGATGCGCGTTTGGGCGGGGTCTGCCTCAACCGGGGTTGCATCCCTTCGAAAGCGCTGCTCCATGCCGCCCATACCATCACTTCGGCTCGTGAATCAGAGCATCGGGGCATTGTTTTCGGCGCACCGTCGATTGATGTTTCCAAACTTCGGACTTGGAAGGAATCGATTCTCACCCGGCTCGCGGGAGGGATTGCGCAACTGGCAAAAATGCGCGGAGTGCAGGTTATGTACGGGCGCGGCTACTTTGAGGACTCCCGCACGTTGCGTGTCGAGAGTGATGAAGGACAGCAGTTTGTTCGCTACGACAAGGCCATTGTTGCGGTGGGCTCGAAATCGGCTCTGCCCAAGGCCTTCGATTTGGGGAATCCGCGCATCATGACCTCGCGCGAGGCCTTGGATGTCGAAGATATCCCGGAAAACCTGCTCGTGATAGGCGGCGGCTACATCGGCATGGAACTCGGCACTGTATATGCCACCCTGGGCAGCAAAGTGGTTCTGGTCGAGGCGCTCGATAGCATCCTTGCAGGCGCCGACCCGGACCTTGCACGTCCCATTATGGCTTATGCAAAGAAGGCGTTTAAGGAAGTGCGGCTCAAGACGAAGGTGGGCAAGATGGCCACCAGCGGCAAGCAGATCAAAGTCGAGTTCGATCACGACGGCCAAAAGGCCGAGGAGCTTTACGACCGTGTTCTGGTGGCTGTGGGCCGCGCGCCCAATGCCGACGACCTGGGTCTTGAAAACACCCAGGTTTCGTTCGATGACAAAGGGTTTATCCACGTCAACGAGCAGCAACAGACGACTGATCCGGCCATTTACGCTATCGGCGACATCGCAGGTGGAGTGCTGCTGGCCCACAAGGCCGCCAAAGAAGCGCGCATAGCCGTCGAGGTCATTGCAGGCGAAGACAGCGCGTTTACCAACGTCACCATCCCTGCGGTCGTGTTTACCGATCCCGAGCTGGCCTGGTGCGGTTTAACCGAATCGGAAGCCAAGAGCAAAGGCATCGAGGTGCAGGTGGCCAAGTTCCCATGGGCTGCTTCGGGACGGGCGCTGTCATTTGACCGCCCGGAGGGCTTGACCAAACTGATCATCGACCCGGACACCGAGCGCATTCTGGGGGTAGGGATTGTCGGCACGGGCGCCGGTGAGCTGATTTCAGAGGGTGTCCTGGCAGTGGAGATGGGCGCTACGGCCAAGGACCTTTCACTGGCCGTTCATCCGCATCCGACGTTGTCCGAGACGCTCATGGAGGCCGCCGAGGCCTTTTACGGCCACGCCACTCATACGATGGCCCGCAAGAGAGTCGAGCAAAAGGCCTAAGTGGAGAATGCAAGGCCCTGGCTACTTCAGTCAAAAGTTGCTCCGCGTTATAGGGCTTCGAGATTCTGACGATGCCGGCCAAGTCATTCTGCGAAAAGTGTTCGGTGCCGTGTCTGCTGCTTCCGGTGGCCAGGAGGATGGGTAGGTGCGGCGAAATCTTGCGCACCGAGCGCACGGCGCTCACCCCATCGAGGAACGGCATTTCTACGTCTGTGACCATGCCTTTCTCCGGACCTTTTGTGGTGAAGAACGGCTCGAAAATCCGCGCGATAATCTGCGGAGGAACGGCGGCGCCCGTTTCGGAAACTCTTAGAAGAACGTAAGGGCCGACGGAAACAGAAGCTGCGCCCGCCGCCATGTCCTTTCGGTCTGGCTCGGCCAGGGAGGGGACGTTTTCGGCGCGAATGCTCAGCCCGTGGCATCGGAATTGAGTTTAAGCGTCCCTATGAGGACGGGGATGACCGCCAATAACTGGACATCTCCGAGCTTTCCAGGACCATCCTTTGTCTCAAAAACGTACAAAACAGATGGGTCAGTCGGCGTGTTCAGGGGACCATCCACAGAGCCAAGTTGGACAAGGCTCTGATCATTCCAAGCACCAACTGCGTAACTCCCGGTTTAGAGCTTTACCAAAGGGAAGAAAACTCGCGCGCGTGTGCCGGCGCCGGGCTGGCTGGTAACTTCAATCCAGCCGGAATGCTGCTGCACAAAGCCCAGGGCGGTGGCGAGGCCCAAACCGGCGGCAGGTTTGCCCTGCTCCCTTTGTTTTGTGGTGAAGAAGGGTTCGAACAGATGGGCTTGAACCTCCGGGGTCATGCCGCAGCCAGTATCGGAAACGGTCAGGCACAGAAACTCGCCTGGCCGTGCATCGGGATGGCGCCGCTGACTGGAGGCATCGATGCTGATGGGGGCGGTGCCGATCGTCAGCACGCCGGTGCCGCTCATGGATTCCAGAGCATTGAGAGCCAAGTGATGGAGGATTTGCCCGACGAGACCCGGATCGGCCTGGATGTCTGGCAACTTGGACGCGAGATGCCGCTCGACAACCGTCTGACCCACCATTTGGCTCATCACCCGGATTTGGTTCTCGACCAGCTCGTTCAAGTTAACCCACTCCATGTGCTGGGGATGTTGGCGGGCGATGGCCAGGAGTTGACGCGCAAAGCACGATGCGCTCTCCGCGTTGGCAACGATGCGCATCAGCAACTCAGTCGTCTCCGGATGCTGTCCGCGCTGCAGCAACATATCGGCATATCCTTCCATGACGCTGACAAGTCCGTTGAAACGCTGTCCCGCCCCGCCCGCCAGACGTGTCGTCAGCTCGACCTTCTGGGTCTGCAGGGATTCACGCAGGTGCTGGCGGTTTTCGGTGAGGTCTTCGGCCATCATCAGGCGGGCCGGCTGCTCTTTATACATTAAATCCAGCGCGGTGATTTCCACTTCAACGAGGCTGCGGTCTTTCTTGCAATGACGCCATAAACCTCGGGACTGCACGCCGGCCAGAGGTTTGGCGGACTCGGCTGCAAAGGCGGCCATCTGGCCCGGGAGGCAGATGTCTTTTGCGCTCATGGCCAGGAACTCTTCCTCGCTGTAGCCGTAATGGCGCATGGCGGCCTTGTTTACAGCCAAGAACGCAAGAGAGCGCAGGTCGTAAATCCACATGGGTTCCGGGCATTCAACGAACATCAAGCGGTATTGTTCCTCGGATTTCTTGAGGGCTTCCTGATTTTGCTCGCGCAGGACCATCTCCTGGGATAAGTCGGCGTTGGCTTTGGCCAAATCGGCTGTCCGCTGTTTGATTTGCCGTTCCAAATCCGCCATCAATCGCTTCTCCTCCTGCTCGACGCGCAATCGTTCTTTAAACAAGGATTCAATATGGGCCATTCCAATGACCAGCAGTATAGGAATCAGGATGTAAAGCCCTTCGATGGTCATCTCCGGATTGAACCCCCAGCCAGCCGGTTGAAAGGCCCGCACCAGGTGCAACAGCGCCAGGAGGATAAAAGTAACGAAGACCGGCCAGCCCACCCGCCGCGTCCCAAACAGCCGATTCAACCGCAAAGCATAAGAAGGGACAATGAGTTGCAGAAGACCAACCACCGAGTTATAGACTGGGGAGTAGGTCATCAGAGTCTTTTATGCAGGGCTGGAGCGCTCCTCCCGAAGAGAAACGGTCCCGCTGCCGCGTGTAGTCCACCGGTTTTCATTCCAATTCTGAGGGATGAAATAGCAGGAATCACGCCATGTGGAGGGCGTAAGAAAGCATTGAGGCGCCTTTCAAAAACACAGCGTCCGGCCCGGACTGCAACTCGGGACTTGTCCCCATGGCGCGGACCCCCTTGTGCCAGATACGCTCAAGCACGTTGAGTTCCGAACTCAAAAACCAGACCGAAAGAAAGGCTTATTATGGATAGAATCGATTCGCTTGAAAACCTGCTTCTGCATGAAGTCAAGGACCTGTACAACGCTGAACAACAACTGGTAAAGGCTCTCCCGAAAGTAGCCAAAAAGGCTTCTTCCCAGGAGCTGAAGGATGCCATCGAGGAGCATTTGCAACAAACCGAGGAACATGTGAACCGGTTGGAGCAGATTTTTGAAATGCTTGGCCAGCCCGCCAAAAGCGTTAAGTGCAAGGGGATGGAAGGGATTCTGGACGAAGGCGAGGAAGTGATGTCTCAAAAAGGCACACCCGAGACGCTTGATGCGGCTATCATCATGGCCGCACAGAAGGTCGAGCACTATGAGATTGCCAGCTACGGCAGTGCCGCCACCTGGGCTGCTATGCTGGGGCGCAATGATGTGAAACGGCTTCTCGGTCAAACCCTTGAAGAGGAAGAAGAAACCGATAAGAAACTGACCGAGCTTGCCAGGGCGGGTGTAAACCAAAGGTCCGCCGAAAAGACGCGGCAAGCCGCTTGAAAATCTGCACATTGCAAAGTGGCACCGGCGTCAAGCCGCTGCCACTTTTTTAGTCCCGAATAATCCGAATGATCTTAGGTTTAGGTTTAGGGTCGAGGGTTGAACCCTTTGCCTTTCAATTGGTAAAGCTGACTGCTTTCGGATGCGCCAGGCGCTCGAAATCGGTGAAAGGCACCCGTCAACCCGCAGCGGAATCAACTGGTTAGCTGGAATTGCGCGGACTGGGTCTGTCCGCTATCTTGCCGCTGACGATGGCCGATATCATCCTATCGACTCTCAATGCGAAGTATATCCACGCGGCTTTCGGGTTGCGCTATCTGATGGCCAACCTGGGCCCGCTCCAACACAACGCCGCACTCGCCGAGTTCGATATCAATCAGCGGCCCTTGGACATTGCCGAAAGAATCCTGGCGCAAAAGCCCAAAATCGTGGGCCTGGGCGTCTATATCTGGAATGTGGCACAGACGACCGAACTGGTTTCCGCGCTCAAGCGGGTGCTGCCGGGCCTTATTATTATCCTGGGCGGCCCGGAGGTGAGTTATGAATGGGAGGCGCAGCCCATCGTCGGGATGGCCGATTATCTCATCACGGGGGAAGCAGACCTGGCATTTGCCAAGCTTTGCTCTCAGCTCCTGGCTGGGGAAAATCCTCCCGGGCGCATTATGAACGCGGAACCGCCGGCCTTTTGCGACCTGGTGCTGCCTTACGAATTATATAATAGCCAGGACATCGCTCACCGGGTCATTTACGTCGAGGCCTCGAGGGGCTGCCCGTTCAGTTGCGAGTTTTGCCTTTCATCGCTTGAGATTCCTGTGCGACAGGCGCCCTTGCCGGCCTTGCTCGGCCATTTGCAAAACCTGCTCGACCGCGGCGCCAGGCAGTTCAAGTTCGTGGACCGCACGTTTAATCTGAATCCCCGCGCGGGCCGCGCCATTCTCGAATTTTTTCTCGAACGTTATCAGCCGGGTCATTTCATGCACTTCGAGATGGTTCCTGATCGTTTGCCCGAAGAGTTGCGAAGCCTCATCACCAGGTTCCCGCCCGGCGCGCTGCAATTCGAGGTGGGCATCCAAACGTTCAACCTGGAAGTGGGCGCGCTGATAAAGAGGCGCCAGAATTATCAACGACTCGAAGAGAACTTCAGGTTCCTGCGCCAAGAGACGGGCGCGCATCTGCACGCCGATCTCATCGCCGGGTTGCCTGGGGAGACAGTCGAGAGTTTTGGTTGCGGCTTTGACCGGCTGGTAGCCCTGGGGCCGCAGGAAATCCAGGTGGGCATCCTCAAGCGTTTGCGCGGCACACCCATTGTGCGCCACGACGCCGAATGGCAAATGGTCTATCATCCAAAGCCGCCCTATGAAGTGCTCCAGAACAAGCTGATCAGCTTCGCCCAGATGCAGTGTTTGCGCCGCTTCGCCCGTTACTGGGACCTCGTGGGCAACAGCGGCAACTTTATCGAAAGCACTCCTTTGATTTGGAAAAGCGCCCCTTCGCCATTCCGGGCGTTTCTGCGTTGGAGCGAGTGGCTCTACGCCCGCGTCGGCCGTACTGACAGCATCGCCCTCACCCGCCTGGCGGCGTTGTTGTTCGAGTTCTTGACAGCCGAACTTGGCCAACCAAAACAGGAAACGGCCCAAACCGTTTGGCAGGATTATCAGAGGGGTGGCCGACGCGACCTGCCGCCCTTTCTCAAACCGTTCCTGCCAGAAAACCTGCAGTTAGCCACGAAGCCGTTGGCGCGCCGGGACGGCCTGAAACGACAGTCGCGTTATTTGGGTTCATTTGCACGGGTCTGATGATCCAGTTGGCAGTGTTGCGGTGATTCGATTGACCACGAGGCGCGCTTCACTTGCCACTTGGCGGCAGGCTGCCTTTGTCGCGCGTCTGCTGGGATTGCTTAAAGAGGGCAAAGAAGGTGTGCGGGTCAACGACCTCGAAATCTGTTCGCTTTTGGCGCAGCGCGGTCAGGGTTGCGGAAATATCTGTCGGGCTGACCCACACAATCCGAAAGAAATAGAACCCTGGCGCCCGTCCGCCATGCGCCGTAATCGCCCGCGCCATGACCTGCGCTGTCTGTTCCGGTCCTGCGAAGTTGCAGGTATCATTAATGAGTTCAAGCACGGGCATCCCTTTCCAGACTTGCGGTCGAGGAGCTTTCCCGCCGCCATTGTGCAAATCCATTACGATGGTGGCGAAGCCATCCGGCGCGAATTGCCGGAAGGCGTCCTTCACCTCGGCCGAGGGCTCATCCCAATCCAGCACCATCGGCGCCATGGTCATGTCGGCCTCGTGAAAGAAACGCTGGTTGTGCCGCACAAATAACGGAAGGTATTCCTTCCGGATGCGGTTCGGGTTCATATAGCCTGCGGCGCTGGCGTCGCTCGTGAAGGTGTCCGCCGGAGATGCCGTTTGGTAAAAGTAGGCGATCAGGTCCGGGTAGGTTTCCAGCAAATTCGGGTTGATGCCCCAAGCCAGTGGAATTCTGCCACGCTCGGGGCTCGACCAGTACTTCGGCAGGAAATCATACAGGGGTTGTGCCGAATCATAGTCCGCCATCAGAATGCAGATGTAGTTTTTTTTCTGCAAGGGGACTGTTTTGATTGCCGGATGCTGCTGGAGCGGGCGGCGAGGGGCCTGGGTGTGAAACGACTGGTTGAAGCAATCGCTGGCCACGGTGTTCTGGTAACAGTTGTAAGGGGTTATCAGCCAGACCGTCTCCCACTCGGTCGGCACCGGCTCATGCGCGCTTTTGTGCCCGGGCACGTTGCTGTACTTCGAAAACACAAAAAAGCCCGCCACTTCTGTCATCTGTTTTCCCGCGGATTGACGCAGGATTTGGCCCAGGATCATTTTGTAGGTTTCCAGGTCCAGCCCGGCGCGTTGGGCAGCATCGTCCGCCGGTGGCTCGTCGCCCCAGGGCGAGAGGTCAAAAACAAACGCGCGATTATACACCGCCCAGTCGCGCATGACGACATAACCCAGGTCACCGCGCGACCGTGTGGAAAAAGAATCTTCAAACAGGCAAAGCCGATGCGGGAAGCAGCGCCCTTTGGCCAGGTACTCCCGGATTGCCCAGCGATAGGCGTCGTTTTTGGGGCTGCCGGTTTCCGTTCCTGTGAAGCGCCCGCGCAAATCGGCAAGCACTTTCAGGCCCCATCGCGACACATAACGATTGGCGAACTCCGGGCTGAGAACCACCCCGTCCTCGACGCCTGCTACCGTAGTCGCGACATTCACTGTGGCGGGCACGGCGGGGTCCCAAATGACCGCGCCTCGCAATCGCGCTCCCGCCAGCTTTACCAGCGCATTAAGGTCCGGCAGCGGCTTTAGCTCGCGTTGTTCAAGCCAACGGCCCTTCGCCGAAAGCAGGTCGAGCCAGTACTGAGGCGGGCTGTTCTTGCCCGACAACAGATAAAGCTGCGGCGATTCCCTGTTGATGATCCCCTGCAGGCAAGCCGCCGCCAGCGCCTCGTCATAGGCTTCGGCATCGCCCTCGCGCGCCAAAGTGTACGTAAAAAGGGTGGCCAGAGTCCGATTCAAGGGCGCGGGTTCGCATATCAGCGGCGCCAACACGGCCAAGCCGACCAGCGCGCGCAGGATGCAGTACTTCACGAGTTTGGTGAACGAGGTGGAAGCGCAAGCGCCGCTGTTGCGCAGATAACGAACAGGATTCGTTCGCGTATATTCAACCGCGCCAATCCAACATACAAGGAGCTTCAGAGTCAATAGGGTCAATCGTAGGTTCCGAGCACGTCATGTACGCCGGCCACCGCCATGCCGCCCTCGCCAACGGCCGCAGCGCAGCGTTTCACCGAGCCGGAGCGCACGTCGCCTGCGGCAAAAATGCCCGGACGGCTCGTCTCGAGCGGGCCGGGCGAACGGCTCATCCCCTTCCACGCGGGAGCGCCGACTACGGCGTTGCCGGTTTTGATGAAGCCCTTTTCATCACATTCAATCTCAGAGGGCAGCCAACCGGTGCAGGGGTTCGCGCCAATCATGGAAAAAATGGCCGGCGTCTGGATAGTTCGCCGTTCATGCGTGCTGGTATTCTCCAACTCGGCGGCTTCAAGGGCCTTGCCACCCAGCATCCTGCAGATTTTCGTGTGCGCCAGAATCTCGATGTTCTCTTTTGCCTCAACCCGCCGCGCCAGATAACTCGACATGCTTTTTGCCAGGCCCTCGCCGCGGATGACGAGCAGCACTTTCTCGGCCCCTTCGGAGAGAAACATTGCCGCTTGCCCGGCCGAGTTGCCGCCACCGGCGACAATCACTGTCGAGCCCCGGCAGAGCCGTCCTTCCCGGCCAGTTGCGGCGTAATAAACCCCGCACCCTTCAAACTCCTCGCGTCTCTCGGCGTCCAGCCGCCGGTACTCAGCCCCCGTGGCGATAACGACGCACTTGGCGCGCAAGCTTGCGGTACAGCCTTCGGCTCGCAGGCTCGCGCGGTGGTCTCCGTCAGTAAATTCCAGTGAGAGCGCCTGGGCCGGTGTGGCGAACTTCGCGCCGAACCGATACGCTTGAAGCTGCGCGTTGTAGGTCAACTCCCCGCCGGCCACACCGGTGGGGAAGCCAAAGAAGTTCTCGATTAATGAAGAGGCCCCCGCCTGGCCCCCCGGCGCGTAGCTCTCCAGAACTATGGTTTTGAGGCCTTCCGAAGCAGCATAGACGGCGGCGGCCAGGCCGGCCGGCCCTGCGCCAATGATAGCCAGGTCGCAGGTAATCTCGCTCTCTTCATCAGCCGCTACGGAGCGCAGCAGTCCGGCTACCCGGGCGACCTCGCGCAAGGAGGGATGTCGCAATAGGTTACCGGTGGCCGTAAGCAGCACGGGCAAATCCCGGCTGGCAAGGTGCAGTCTCTCGCAAAGGCCCCGTCCATATTCACTTTGAAAATCGATCACTCGGTGTGGGACGTGGTTTTTGTCGAGAAAATCGTCAAGCTGGAGTCCTTCGCGCGAGCCCTCCTTTGCGACAATGCGCATCCCGGCAAACTCCCGGTCTCGTTGCAGCCGTTGCCGGCGCATGATAAAGGCGCGCACGATAGGCTCGCCCACCCCGGGAAGGTCCGCCAGCGCCTGCCGCAGCCGATTGGCCGGCACTTCTAGAATCTCGCTTTCTTCCGCCTCGCCTCGGGCGCTGGCCAGCGCCGCCGTGCCCATCAGCATTGCCACGTCGCCGACAAAATCACGAGGCCCGGGGGTCGCGAGAATCTGCTCCTGGCCATCCCGCGACTCGAAGATTGCCAGGGCGCCGCGCAAAACCACCGCCATCCCCAGGTCGCGCTGACCCGCTTTGAATACCAACTCGCCCCGCCGCACCATGCGCCGCACGCCGAGCGGTTCGAGCATGGCCAGTTGCCGGTCATCCAGCTTGGGAAAGGCCACGCTCTCGGTGTCCCGATAGAATTGCTCATCCTGGTCTAAGTCAGTCATACCCATGCGCTCCGCGAAGTCATGCTCGACTGGATTCAAGCCCTTGTCAATTTGATGACCCTGCGGAGGCTCAATGTGACTGAAGGATAAAAAAACTGCGTCCCTGGAAAACTCCTGGCACTGGTCAGGATTGCCGCAAACCTGAACATTCAACGCTCAACGTCGAACATTCAACCTCGAAGGGGGCAGGTGCGCCTTCTCTTGCATTCATCCGAAGGCATCAAAACCTTTTTTTCACCATTCTGACAGGGGCACGAGGGGCGCGTTTGAATTAGATCGCGCATTTTGGGAGGAAGCCGCCAGGCGCACGGCCAGGCGTGACTCGGTGACGCCCGTGAGGTGGATGGCGAGTTTCCTGACATTGTTTTTGGCCTGTTTCACCGGGTGCGGCGACTCCGGCAAAGGGGCGGCATCCATGACCTCAAACGTGGCATTCGCCGGCGAGAGGAGGCCGGCTTCGAGTTCTTCGCCCTTTTGCCGAAGGATGGCGCGGCGGCCATCCTTTTCTATCTCGACGTTTGCGGGGGTATGCATGAACCACCAAACCTCAGCGGGTTTGTCAGCTTGAATCTCGTCCTGAATGAGCAGTGTATTGCCTCGCTCGAGGGAAATCCCGCGCCGCACTTTGCGCGCGGCGCCCTGATAAGCTCGGCTCAGGTCGGCGATGGCAAACGGGCGGTCCGGTCTGGGGTCAAAGCGCTCGATGGGCGAGCTGGCGGCGAGGACCTGGTCCGGTCCCGCGCCGGGGTTGATGACCAGGGTGTTATGCCCTTCAGCGCGCAGCCGATAGTAGGTCCATCGTCTTTTGGCGAAATCGAAGTAACCGGGGAGATTATAATTATCCGCGCCCAAATCGACAGCCCACCGCGCCCCCAAGGCGTCAAAGACGAAGGTGCCCAAATCCAGGTGGCTATGGTTGGCTTTATTATCACCGCCTTTGAAGCCGACGAACCAGGCCTTCCAATCGTGCCAATCGCTTCGCAATGTAACGACCTTTGCATTCCGGAAATACTTATCAAGGGGCAGCCCGGGCGCCTGGGCGTCGCCGGGTGAATAAAACCAGACCAGGTCCAGGGGAGCCGGGGCAGCCAACTGACGCTCGTAATCGGCATACACAGGCCTGTTAAATTGACGGGCCAGCCAGAACATCTGCGGGGCGCGAATGGCGCCATCACCCCCATCTGCATAGTTGAACGTGCGCCGCAACGGCCCGGTGAGATAGAGCGGAAAGAGGCCGGTGTCGCTGAAACCTGGCAGCTTCGAGAGACCAAAGTCGGTTCCGAGGGCTGTCTGTAATCCGGCAAGAAACACCACATTATAAGATGTTGCGTAATTCCAATAACCGGGTCCCTCTTTCCAGGCGCCGTCCGGGGCAAACTCGCTCATAGCGAGCGGCAAGGATTTGAGGGAAAAGTGAAGGACCTCGCCCGCGACCTGCGGTTCGACATCGCCGACGGCCAGTGCCCCCATGCCGATGCCGCCGTTGCAGACCTGGTTCCAATTATGCCGCGCGCTGGCCCACCAGTTATTGGCGCGATAGACCTTTAAAGCGGGTTGGAACCCCTTCTCGACTATCGATTGGCAGATTGTTTCTCGCTGTTCCGGAGTCCAGACATCGTAAAGCCAATCATAACCAATCGCGAACGCATGGGTCATCTCGGCCGTATCCAGGAAGTGGCGCGGGTTCCAGTCCTTAAACGCAGCGGCGGCGGCCAGTTCGCGCCAAGCGCGTTCGGCGTAGCGCCGATCGCCATCAAGCCGGTAGGCCAGGGCCAAAGTGTAAACCCGGCTGACCACTCGGCGGCTGGTGTCCAGCAGCCGCAAGCCATCGGGGATTTCATAGCGCGAGGGTTCTTCGAGCAGAATGTCCTGGGCCTTTTTGATGAGGGTTTTGTGCCATTGCCGCAGCAGAGGGTCAGAGGCGATTTGGATTTTGAGATGTTCAACCGATTCTTTTGAGATCAAAAGCCGTGGGTGAACGGCTTTTAGAGTACTAAGGATTTGAGTGGCTTCGGGAACGGAAAGTGAAGGGACGGCCTGTTGTGGAGCTGCGGTAGCAAGCCTGAATAGGCGAGCTTCGGCGGACCAGGAGGAGGGGACAAAGAGCATGGCCGCGGCCCCGGCGCCGGTTCGCACAAAGGCGCGTCGATTCATGCGCCGAGCAAACAGGATTTGGCGGGCTTTGCCCAGTTCTTTCTTCTGGCCACCTATAGTTGGCCTTGGAAGCCCTGTTGGCGCAGGGCCTCAAAGAGGACCAGGGCCACACAATTGGAAAGATTTAGTGAACGAGCTTTGGGATTGAACATCGGAATGCGCAGCCAGCGCTGGCGGTTTTCTTCGAGTAATTTTCCCGGCAATCCTGCCGTCTCGCGGCCAAACACGAGATAATCATCTGCAGCGATTTGTGCCTCGCTGTACAGGCGCGGCCCATGGGATTCCACAAACCAGAGACCTGCGCCTTCCGGCAAGCTCGATGCAAAAGCCGCCCAGTTTGCCCAGCGATGCCACTGGACATGCTCCCAGTAGTCCATTCCAGCCCGTTTGAGCTGCGCGTTATCGAGCTTGAATCCAAACGGCTCGATCAGGTCCAGGACGCTGTGCGTCGCCGCGCAGAGCCGGGCGATATTGCCTGTATTGGGAGGGATTTCAGGTTCGACCAGGACGATGTGCATGTTGTTTGTAAAACACCTTCCAAAGAACCAATCCATGCGCTGGGGCGGTCATCCCTGCCACGCGCCGGTCCCGTTTCGCCAACATCGACGGGATTTCGCCGGCAGAAAATTTCCCCAGTCCTACTTGAACGAGGGTTCCCACTATTCCGCGGCACATCTTGTAGAGGAAGCCGTCCGCTTCGATGATGAAAGTGAGCAAAGGCCCCGCGCGCCTTAATTCGCAACGGCGGAGGTTGCGCACGGTGGATTGCCTGGCGTAGCCGGTATTTGCCGCAAAGGATTGAAAGTCGTGCTTGCCGATGAAGAGAGGGGCGGCCAGGCGCATTGCCTTGAAATCCAGCGAACGCGGAACGTGCCAGGCACTCGCGCGCAGCAACGGGTTCATTGCGGCATGATTCCAAACGAAGTATCGGTACTGCTTGCCGCTGGCGTTGAAGCGGGCATGAAAATCCTTTCCGGTCCGCACGGCGCGCACAACCCGGATGTCTTGTGGCAGCCAGGCATTGAGAGCGAGCATCAGTTTGCGCACGGAGAGCCTGGCCTGGGCGCGTGGGACTTCAAAATGCGCGGCCATGCCCAAAGCGTGCACGCCGGTATCGGTGCGGCTCGAACTGTGCACCCGAGGGCGGCTCGCAAAAAGCTTTGCCAGGGCCTGCTCGACCTTTTCCTGCACGCCTGTGCCGATCTTTTGTATCTGCCATCCCTCGTAACCCGAGCCGTCATACGCGATGACCAGCTTAAATTTGGCCAAATCATCCGCCGCCAGGCGCTGTATCGAGGCGATTTTGGCCGAGCCTTTTGATGCGGTGCCCATGAGGCCGGATCAGCCGGAGAGGCCGTCCAAATAGCTTTGCAACAGGATTGCAGCCGCCATTTTATCCACCGTCTCCTTTCGTTTCTGGCGCCGGACACCGCCCTGGATGAGAAGGCGATTGGCTTGCGCGGAGGTCAGGCGTTCATCCCATGTTTTGATGGGCACGCTCAGGCCAGCCCTCAAAGCGCTCACGAACTCCTGTACCTTGGCGGCTGCAGGCCCGTAGGTACCATCCATATTGCGCGGCATCCCGATGAGGATCAGTTCCACCTCCTTTTGGCGCAGCAATTCCTTCAGCCGCGCGAGAAACGCCTCGAAAGGCTCCGCCTCAATGTACTGGAGAGGCTGCGCAATCATTTTCAGTTCATCGCTGATTGCAATGCCGATGCGCTTTGTCCCATGGTCGATGGCCAAAATTCTCATGTCAGAGCCTTTTCCAAACAAGGCTCTCGACATCCTAGGAACCTCTTTGGAAAATGGCGAGGCAGTTCCAAACCTTTGTAGGAGACGACGTAAGGAGTCTCTAATCAAGATTGTCAGACTGGCCGCCTTTGGTTCACCCGGAAGTTGCTGATCAGAGACTCCTTACGTCGTCTCCTACACTCAGGAATGGCGGCTCGTTGCTTCGACTCTGTCATTAGCCACGGAGGGACGCGAACGATGATGTTGCCAACGCGAAGTGGAAAACGCACTCAGGGCGAAAAGAGCCAATCCGCCACTCCTGCAAAACCCTAAACGAACCTCGGAAATGCCCAGTGGCTTTCCCCTCGGATGCCAGCAAGTTGGACCATGCCAACCTCACTCCTCCCACACTGCGCCCCAAAAAGAATCTCAAATAGTTTGACGAGTCTTTGAAAGATTTTGACCCCTCGCTCCGTATAAGAGGATGAGACCCAAATCAATTTCCTATGAAACAGCACCTGGATATACAAACCGAGGCCCTCTCCCGTCGATGATGAACTGCGTGCCGAACTCGAGAGCTTCACAACCAATAACCCCGCCTCCGCCTGGACGCCCAGCGTTCACCTATGGCTGGGGCGCCGCGCTCTCGTGCGCTGCGGCTATTCTCTGGCTATGAACCATTTCCTCGATGCTTTCGACGCCGCCCAAGGCTCCTCCGACGCGGTGGCTCAATCCGTCGCGATCTCCTCGAGCGCCGGACTGGCAAAACTGCTTGCCCTCACCGGGAGGATTGCGGACCTGAACACTTTGGAGTCGGAAGTTTCCCAGCTCGGTTTGCCCGCTGGTGGTAGCGAGTGGGGATGGGCGCGCGAAATGCGCGCTTGGGTCGCCAAACACCCCAACGAATCCTACAAATGCGGCCTTTACTGCCTGGACCAGCTCGGCCGGTTGACCCAGCCGGGCCAGTTCCTCCCGAAGGACGTGGATGAGGTTGCTTCCTCAACCAACGGCTTTACCGCCGCAGACCTGCTCACCATTGCCACCGCAGCGGGCCTCAGGGTGCACGCTGCGTTCCTTACTAATTTTAGCGCGCTTCCTGTTCCGTCCATAATGCACCTCCGCTCCGACCACTTCGTGGTTATCCGCGAGCAACGTGGCGCGTTTTACAACATCTACGATCCCGTTGCCTATGGCTCAACATGGCTAACGGCGCCGGAAATGGCCCAGGAGGCTACCGGCTGTGTTGTGGTCAGCGATGCGCTCCCGCCGTCCACAGCGACCTCTCTCACCAGCATCGATCCGCTCACAGCGGCCGGTTACCGTGGGCGGTGCCACAACCCTTTCGTACCGGACCACAACGATCCGGGGTGCACAAACGCCACGCCGACATCGTGCCCCTGTCCAACAAACCCGAGCGGCGGCGGGGGCGGAGGTCCTCCAGGAGGTCCTCCCCCCAATGAGCCGCCAGCTAGCGGCCCCCCACCCGGCGCCCCTCCACCAGCGGGTCCACCTCCCAACTCGCCACCACCCGAGGCCCAAACGTGCAGTTCCTGCGGCGGCATGCCAATATGGTTTGTGACGGAACCCTTTGTGAACGTCTGGCTGCACGATACCCCGATGCAGTACCAGCCTGCCTACGGTCCCGTCGTGCAACTGGGACTATCCTTCCACGACAGAACCGCTGCGAGCAGGGTTTCCGGCGCCTACTGGCACGGCGCCCAAATGGGAAACAACGCTGGCAGCTCCGGCCTCTGGTCCTGCTCCTTCTTTTCCTTCGTCGAACTCAGCTCCGACGAATACACGGCAGACCTGATGCTGCCCACAGGAGCCTGGGCCACATTCGACTTTGCATCGGGCTCGAGTATAAGCTCGATTAATTACTGGCACCAAATTTACCTCGAAAAGCAAGGACCGGCGGGCGCTATCACCAACCTCGTGCTGCACTTTCCTAACGGCTCGCAAGCCAGTTATGGCCTGGAAGACAGCAGCGATACATCGTATGAGGGGCTTTTCTACATGACCCAGGCATCAGATGCCTCGGGAATCAGCACCTCTTTCGCCTATGATCAGAATTTTTACCTGACCAATGTCACTGCGGCAGACGGCACAACCTTCTCCCTGCAGTTCACCAATAACACGGCAAGCGCGGTGACCGCCGTGGTAGCCTCCTATGGAGCCTCCGTGTCCTTCGGCTATTTCGATTATTACTGGCCCATCCTGACCAACCTCGTCGATGCCGCCGGACTGGCTTCGCAATTCGTCTATACGAACGCCTGGGGCGGCCCCCTGAGCCAGTTGATAACTCCTTACGGCACAACGTCCTTTGCCGAAAACGACTCAACCGGGATTTTCGACCGCACCGTCCTGGTCACCAACTCCCTCGGTCAACAGGAGTTCTACGCCCAAATGAACCAGTACACCAACACCGACTGGCCCGATTACGCCACCAGTCAAATCCCCACCAACACTCCTGTTGGGACGCTGGACAAAGACGCCGGCAGCCGCCAGGAGCGCAACACATTCTACTGGAATCCCGAGCAGTTCGCTAATTACGTGAACACCGATCCCGGCAGCTTTGACTGGGCCATTTTCAAGCAGGCCCGCATCCGTCACTGGCTGGCGGACACGGAGCCCACGTACACCCATTGGGATTCCCTTTCCCTCGAACAGGCCCCCAGCCCCGACGGAACCACCGAAGGCCAAATCACCTGGTACGATTACGCTTGCAAACCCGCAGGCGTCGATTACGAGGTGGGCGCCCAAAAAATGCCCTCGGTCATCGCCCGCGTAATGCCCGACGGCAGCACCTGGTACCAGTACCTCCAGCTCCTGACAAACGGGCTTCCGACGCAAATCACCGAAGCCTGGCTCAGCGGCAGCTCGGTCCTGACCCGCTCCGAGGGCTACTTCTGGTCCGCAAACAACAGCGACCTCATCGCCTGGACAAACACCCTGGGCATTGTCGCCACAAGTAACATCTTCAATGCCTTCCACCAGGTCACCACCAATTACGATGCCCTCGGGCAGGCGACCACCTACGCCTACGACGGCACAACCCACCAGATCACCAACGCAACGTACGCCTCGGGCTTAACAACCAGCTACGCTTACAACGCCGGTCACCGCCTCCAGCAGGTGACGGATTCGCCCATAAACCGCACGCGAAGCTATACCTGGAACACGGACGGAACCGTTTTCAGCTCCACCGACGAGCGCGGCCTGACGGTCACCAACTTCTGGGACGCCCTCCACCGGCCCACCGGCAGGCTTTACCCGGACGGAACCTCCACCACCAATCTGTATTATTTGCTGAGCGGCTCGCCCTACGCCAACAGCAGCGGCGGCACCAGCATCCTGGACCTCACCGCCGCCAAAGACCGGCTCGGCTATTGGACCTACTACGTCTATGACGCCCTTCGCCGCGAAATCGCCGAAACCAACGCCAACAGCGTCGTCACTGCCTTTGGCTATTGTCCCTGCGGCGGCGTGAGCTATATCACCAATGCCCTCGGCACCCCGGTTCAGGCGGTCACCATCAACAACTACGACCAGCAGGGCAACCTGATCACCGTTAATTATGCCGACGGTTACAACGTCACCAACTGGTTCAATTCCCTGCAAGAAATGACCGAATCGGGCGATGGCACCGGCTACC
>DASYZB010000147.1 GCA_035946615.1 Verrucomicrobiia bacterium | reverse complement strand
CGACCCGCCGTCGGGCGGCCAAAAAACATCTATAATCGACGATTTTGGGCGCAAGTCCCCAATCTAGCCGATTTAATGCCCTCCGCGCAGCACTGGCGCAACGCAGGCACCGACACTTCCCCCTTTTGGGACAGGCTCTAGATAAGGCCTAAAGTTCTCTTTCCTAGGCGTTTACGTCGAGGTTGGCTAGGGACGGTTGCAAATAGAACCCGGCGTGAAAGTTTCTGCATTTCCTTCAGGGTGGCCTGCAAGGTTCGCCAGCTGTCGATGGCAGTTTTGAGCCACTCGTACTGCTCCTGAGCTACACTGACAGTTTTGGCGCGCACTTTGCGGGTCCCCTGGTAGCAAGGACCGCCGGCGCCCGGCCCGCGATCCTGCACGTAGCCTTCGCTAACCGGCGAAGCCAAAAGCAATTTCCTATCAATTCCTCTGATGCGGGTCTTGCGCGCTGCCGGCGAGGTCCGCCTGCCTCGCCAGGACCCCGAGTATGTCCCCCCTGCTTTCTGCTTTCCGGTTCGCCTGTGCTGCGGGAAATCGTGCGAGACCTCGTCAGCCAGGTCGAGGCCAGCCGCAAGGAATTGGTCGTCCAGTTGGCCCGTGGCGGCTTCAGCCTCGAAACCATGCGCGGAGTCCAGTTCGATTGATATCAATGAGCGCGGCGATTTCGCGCGACACGCTGAGGGCCATGGTTGCCTGCTGCCTGCCATCTGTAAACACAATGCAGGTGGACGGGCGAGTGAACGTCGCCCTCAGCCTTGACCTCATTGAACTGCTGAGCTTTTTGAAGCGGAATTTTCTGCCGACGAACCTGACGTGCGAGCGGGCAGCGGTTCCCGAACGCGGAATTTATGACCGGACCAAAGCAGTGTTTGAGTACTTCGGTGTGCCATTCGAGGCAGAGCCTCCAGACGCCGACTATGTGGCTCCGCAAACCGTGCTCCGGCAGCCGAAGATTGGCCGCAATGACCCGTGCCTGTGCGGCAGCGGCAAGAAGTACAAGAAGTGCTGCGGGAGGGGCTGAACATATGGGGATAAGTAGCGCCGATAAAGTCAAGCTGGCGGCGAAGGGCAATCAATTCCGCCCATGCGCTCTTAAATTACCGCTGGGGGGGTGGCATGGGGGTTGATTCCGGTTTGCCCGATATTCGCGGGAGCTAAGGATTTTGGCGGACCTACCCAGCCATTGCCAAACTGGACCTCTCCTCCCAGGAAATGGCCAATCCGGCATGGTTCACACGGAACCCGCACTTGGCGTGGGCGTTCTTAGTAGTCACAGGTTGAAGCTGTATCGAAACATGGTGCCGCACCATGGATTTGATCAGTTCCTGGAAATTGCCTGCTCCAAACGGCATGGCTATTTCGTCTGCTCGGCCATGCACCTCTGGACAGGGCTCCGTCCGTAGCATTCGAATTCTTGACATTTTTACCAAAAGGAGCAGGCTCGCAGGCGCAATCAAAGTTTTACCAGAATTTCATAGCTGGTTTTATGAGAACTTCGAAAAAGCTTTCATTTTCTGACTGCTTCAAAACGACCACGAGGCACCTGGGTCGATTCAGTATGCTGCTGACGGCACTCCTGCTTAACGTATTTCTGGCTCTACAGGGACGAGCAGACTATTTCACCAACGCCGCTTCCATGAATTTGCCGCGCGTTGGCCACACGGCCACGTTGCTTTTGAACGGAAAAGTATTGGTCACCGGAGGACACAACGACACGGGTACAATTAACAATGAATCGGAACTTTACAACCCAACTGACGGGATGTGGAACGTCACTGGCTCCATGGCTACACAACGTGTAGTCCATGCTTCTGTTTTACTTACTAGTGGAAAAGTTCTCACTTCTGGGGGTCTCAGCATCTTTTATAACGGCTACCTTTCGAGCGCGGAGGTGTATGACCCGGCGACCGAAAAGTGGACCGCGACCGGCTCGATGAATGCCGCCCGGTTTAACCATACGGCAACTTTACTGGCGAATGGCTATGTGCTGATTACCGGCGGCGATGGGACTAACGGCTATGCTTCTGGCGCAGAGATTTACAATCCGAGTATGGGCACGTGGACACCAACCAATGGACTCAACATTCCACGTGATAGCCATACCGCCACCCTGTTACCCAACGGCAAAGTGCTTGTCACGGGAGGGTATAATGGTGGTAATCTCTCAAGCGCAGAATTATACGACCCGACTACAGGAACATGGAGAGTAATCACTCCGATGACCTATAATCGGGTTAGTCATACTGCAACATTGCTGCAAGACGGCCAGGTGCTCGTAGCGGGCGGTTTCGGTAATGTCGGTCCTTATCTCATCAGTGCAGAACTCTTCAATCCGACCAATGAAACTTGGAGACTGACTCGGTCGTTGAGTGTTGGTCGTTACAATCACAGTGCGACCCTGCTACCCAATGGGAAGGTGCTCGTTGTAGGGGGCTATGGCCCAGGCCCCATTCCCAGCGCGGAGGTTTATGACCCGGCCACGGAGACATGGACAGTCGCTTGCGAACTGAACATCGCACGGTGTGCGCACACAGCGACTTTGCTTCCCAATACAAATGTTCTTGTTGCTGGTGGAGTCGTGGGAATTTACCAAACCCTTTCAAATGCGGAATTATTTGTTTCAGGCAGCCTTTCTGCGGCACCTATTATTTTAACCAATCTTGTGAAAACGTCGGGAGGCCCGTTTGAATTCGATTTCATCAGCGCTCCGGGCACGAGTTTTACCGCACTGGCTGCCACCAACATTGCATTGCCGGTTGGGAACTGGACTGTTCTCGGGAGTGTCCCGGAAATTAACCCGGGCCAATACCGATTCACGGATGCGCAGGCCAACACTCCACAACGCTTTTACCGAGTTCGCTCGCCATGAGCAAAAAATGGTCCGGCGATTCCTTTAACCGGCGAAGCCAAAAGCAATTTCCTATCAATTCTCTCGACCTGTTTGGAATGGATCATTCAAGGATTACCACCAGCACGGGGCAGTCGGCCGGCATGGGGAATATGAACGGCGTTCCCGGCGACAACGGGCAAAGCAGCCCTGATTTGCCAGATCCGTTCAAAAGGGGTCGGTCATATGTTCTGACCCCACTCATGGTTTCGGTGGGGTTTCGGTGGGAAAGGCCTGTCCGACGAGCTTGGGCTGACTGGTTCGTTTCATATGGCAGTTCACGGGGATGATTTTTCCACCATAATCGCCAGCCATTGGACTGCTTGTGCGGCGGCAGAACCCAGACCGAGAGGCGCGCGGCCTTCAGGGCGTACACCGAGCAACCGCTGCGTCAGGGCGCCATCGAGCGGCCCTGGGACCGGCTGCTGGCCGGCCTGGTGCTGGGCACGGAAGCCTTCGCGCGAGGCTTGCGCCGTCAAATCCGGGGCAATCGGCGTGAGCAAGCGGCTTTGAAGCAGCTTGCTCCAGCCGTGAGTTGGGAGCAGATTGTCGGCGTGGTGGAAGAAGGCAAGCACGAACCTTGGAACGACTTTGCGCAGCGCCATGGCGATTGGGGCCGGGACGCGGCGATGTGGCTGGGGCGGCGCCACGCGCGGCTAAGCCTTGCCCAACTGGGCCGGCTCGCCGGCGGGGTGGACTACGCCGCCGTGGGCCAGGCTCTGAGCCGTTTCAATCGTCGGCTCCAACAGGACCGTGCCCTGGGCCGCCAAGTGGCGCAAATCGAACATGAATTGTCAAAAATTGAGATGTGACCCCGTGGCTTTACGTGGCTTTCTTGCTGGTCTCGGTGATCTTCGCTGTGTCGTTCGGTGATTGCTGTCGCGCGGACAGTTTCGTTGGGCTCTGGCAAACCGAGACGACCCACCGGAGTGCCCCGGGTGATACGAACACGGTCGAGGCATTCGAGGCTGTCGAGTTTTTCAAGGATCGATCCTTCAAGATTGCGGACATTTTAATCGTGGATGGCCAGCGTTGGACGAACGTCGCGTTTCGCGGGACCTACACGCTGATCGGCCCTACCCAAGCAAGCATGAAGGTCACGCCCTCAATATTCCGCCCGGATCCGCGCCGCCGTCCCTGACGGTATCCTGCTCGATTATTGGGAACGAATTGGAGATTCCCAAGTTTACCGCGAGTGTTGCTGCAGAATTCAAAAGATACCGACGAGCAAAATGATAACCCACGAATTGGGTGCGGCAGCAGGGACGGCTGGCTGCTACGCCCGTTATTCGTGTGGCCGCACCGACATCCAGTGGATTCCGGCGGAGTATATCCCCGACTAGAAACCGTGAACCGAAGGCTAACCGGGCTGGAACCGTTCTCCGGGATTGGCGCCGATGAGGCCCCGATGTGTGTAGATTGGAGGAGATTCAGCCGCTGGGCCTGCTCATTTGCAACGGGCAATTGGTCTTCATGCGTGCTCGTGCCATTTGTAATTTGAAACGTCCGATGGGGCAGAATTGTTGGGATTCGCGCATCTGTGTATAACCCGGTAACAACAGTTAATATGTTGTCCTCGCTAAATTGGAGACGGGGGAGTAAAAGCTTGGACCTGACCGCGGTCGTGTGCGCTCGGAAGTGGCAATGGGAAAGCCTCGGACGAGCGCCAGGTTAGCCGGACTGGGGCTAATCGCTTCTTTTAGAATGACTTACGTGTCTTCGGATCGGGTTTTGGAAGTCACCAAGCTTTTGCGTGGAACTGTCAATTGACTGGCCGCGGTTGGCCCCCTCTGAAGAATGGACCTCCGGGCCGGGTCGATCTGGCGCGGTGGGTTCAAGTGAACAAAACCCTGAAAACATGGGTTTATCTGTAAAATGCTAACTTCAGTAGAATCGGTTTGGGGCGCCGCACAGGAACACCTTCGTGTCCGACTCGACCCGGATGCTTACAATTTATGGGTGGCGCCGTTGCGCCCTCACGGGCGCAATTGCGACAGCCTCGTGCTAGAGGTCGCGAACGAGTTCAGCGAAACCTGGCTCAAAGACAACTATGTGGGCATGTTGCAGGAAGCGCTCACCGCTGCGTCCGGGCGGCGCTTGGAAATTCGTTTCCACGTTAGTGCAAACGGCGCCTCTCCAGCGCCCGCGCCGGCTGCGTCGGGTCCTCCACCCACGAAACCTGCTGAACCGCTTCCCGGGACAAACAACACCAGCCAGCAGTTGGGGTGTGATCCCAAAAACAAGTTTGAAACGTTTGTAGTGGGTAACAATAACAGTTTCGCCCACGCGGCGGCGCTGGCGGTCGCTCAGGCCCCGGGCAAAGCGTATAATCCGCTATTTGTTTATGGCGGGGTCGGCTTGGGCAAGACCCATCTGCTGCACGCCATTGGGCACCACGTCGCGACGCATAAAAAGGCAGCACGCATAGGCTGCATGTCTTCCGAGCAGTTTACGAATGCCTACATCGAAGGCATCCAGACCAACCAACTGGGCCGGTTTCGGAAGAAATGCCGGCAGGCTGACGTGCTGCTGATTGACGACATTCAGTTCCTGGCGGGCAAGGAGCGGATCCAGGAGGAATTCTTTCATACGTTCAATGCACTGCAAGAGGCGGGCAAACAGATCGTGCTGACTTGCGACCGGCCAGTGGGGGAACTCCGGAATCTGGAGCAGCGGCTGGTTTCACGCTTTGAGGGTGGCCTGGTCACCGACTTGCAGCCTCCTGATGGGGAGGTGCGTTTGGCGATTTTGCGCAAGAAGGCGGGTTCCATGGGCGTGGAGGTGCCCGGGGACATTATGGCGTTTCTGGCCGATCGGATTCGGACCAACATTCGCCGCCTGGAAGGGGCGCTGAACCGGGTTGTTTCTTACGGGGCCTTAACCGGCC
>DASYZB010000146.1 GCA_035946615.1 Verrucomicrobiia bacterium | reverse complement strand
GTTGGAAGGCCCATGTACCAATTATGGTACCATAAACCTGACCAATGGGACGTTTCAGATTTTCAACAATGGCAACGCTAACAATTACCTTGGAGGGTTAGTCAATGAGAGCGGGGCGATGATTAACTTCTGGGGCACGGGGGGCTTTCAAGGCTCCCAAGGTGACGATTACCTGATCAATCAGGGAACCATCACCAAAGAGATCGGCTCCGCTTCCACAGTGTCTATCAGCATGGCGGACACCAACGATAACCAGGGCATCATCAGCGCGCTGCAGGGAACATTGTCGTTTCCTGCTCACCTGACTCTCGAAGCGGCCAGCACGTTGAATGTCCGTTTGAACACCGCAACGGACTTTGGCAAGATCGCTTTTACGGGAAGCGGTGCTCTGGGCTTGAACGGCACGTTCAGCGCCGATTTAAACAACGGCTTTATTCCCACCCCCGGGAGTTTCTTTACGGTGTTGTCTGCCGGGTCGCTTTCCAGCGCGTTTAATAACATTGCTTCGCCGTCAGGGGGGATTTGGCAGCCCGGTTACACCGCCACGACCTTGACCTTGACGAACGTCGGCGTCATCACCTGGGCGAACCCGGCGGACATCACTTATGGAACGGCGTTGAGCGCCAGCCAACTGAACGCCGTGACCAACCCGGCCACCTCGGCTGTCGCTGGAACTTTCACTTACAATCCGCCGCTCGGCACGGTGCTGAAGTCGGGTAACGGCCAGGTCCTGACGGCCACATTCACGCCGAGCGATCCCGCCCAGACCACTGCCAGCAAACAAGTGACGATCAATGTCCTGAAGGCGCCTCTGACCGTAACCGCTAATGATGCCAGCAAGACTTACGGCCAAACCTTCACTTTTGCGGGGACGGAATTCACCACCACTGGCCTGGTCAACGGCAACACAATGACAAGCGCGACATTGAGCACCGCAGGGGCCGCGCCGACGGCCTCGGTGGCCGAATCGCCTTACTCGATCATAATCAACAACGCTGTCGGCAGTCCGGACCCCGGGCTGACTAATTACATTATCACCTACCTGAGCGGGAATTTGACAGTGAATCCGGCGCCGTTGACGGTAACGGCCAATAGCACGAGCAAAACCTATGGCCAAACGCTGACGTTTGAAGGTACCGAGTTTGCGACGGCTGGTTTGCAGAATGGCGAGACGGTGGGGACCGCGACGTTGTCCAGCGCGGGTTCGCCCGCAACGTCCGGAGTCGGCGGCTACGACATCGTTCCCAGCGCGCTCACAGGCGGGACCTTCGCGGCGGAGAATTATGCAATCACTTATGTGAACGGAACGTTGACGGTGAATCCGGCGCCGTTGACGGTAACGGCCAACAGCGCCAGCCGGTTGTATGGCAGCATCAACCCGCCTTTCACAGCGACGATCACCGGGTTTGTCAATGGGGACACGCCGTTGGTCGTGAGCGGGACGCCGGGCTTTGGCACATCCGCGACGTCGGCCAGCCCCGTGGACCCCTATCCCATTACGCCGGTGCTGGGAACCCTTAGCGCGGCCAATTACTCGTTTGTTACCTTCGTCAGCGGGACACTAACGATAATGCCCGCCCCATTGACCATCACAGCCAACAACCAGAGCAAAGTTTATGGCGCGGCCTTGCCAACCCTGACGGTCAGCTATAGCGGCTTTGTTAATGGGGATACCGTAGCGAGTCTGACCACGGCACCCAGCCTGAGCACGGTTGCCACCGCCAGCAGCGGTGTCGGGACGTACCCGATCACGGTTGGCGGCGCGCTGGACGCAAACTATAGCGTCACCTATTCGCCCGGAACGCTGACCATAACGCCTGCTCCGTTGACAATCACCGCGGACAATCAGAGCAAAGTTTATGGCGCAGCCTTGCCGACCCTTACGGCCAGCTATAGCGGTTTTGTCAATGGGGACAGGGCGGCGAGTTTGACTACGGCGCCCAGCTTGAGCACGACTACCACTGCCAGCAGCACGGTGGGCACTTACCCGATTACGGCCAGCGGCGCGGCGGATGCCAATTACAACATCAGTTATGCGTCTGGCACCCTGACAGTGACGCCCGCCTCATTGACCATCACAGCCGACAACCAGAGCAAAGTGTATGGCGCGGCCTTGCCGACCCTGACGGCCAATTATAGCGGCTTTGTCAATGGGGACAGCGCGACGAGTCTGACAACGGCGCCCACCTTAAGCACGACTGCCACGGCCAGCAGCGCAGTGGGGACGTACCCGATTACGGCCACCGGCGCAGCGGATGCCAATTACAACATCAGCTATGCGCCTGGCGCCCTGACGGTGACGCCCGCCTCATTGACCATCACCGCCAACAACCAGAGCAAAGTGTATGGCGCGGCCTTGCCAACCCTGACGGCCAGCTATAGCGGCTTTGTTAATGGGGACACCGTGGCGAGTTTGGCCACGGCGCCCACCTTGAGTACGACTGCCACGGCCAGCAGCGCGGTGGGCACTTACCCGATTACGGCCGCCGGCGCGGCGGATGCCAATTACAACATTAGTTATGGGCCTGGCACCCTGACGGTAACGCCCGCCTCCTTGACCATCACGGCCAACAACCAGAGCAAAGTTTATGGCGCCGCCCTGCCGACCCTGACCGCCAGCTACAGCGGCTTGGTCAACGGGGACACGGCGTCGAGCCTGACCACGGCACCCACCCTGACCACGACCGGCAGCGCCAGCAGCCCGGTGGGCACCTATACGGTTTCGGCCACCGGCGCGGTGGACGCCAACTACAACATCAGCTATGTCGCTGGAACGCTCACGGTGACGGCTGCGCCGCTAACGGTGACGGCCCACGATGCCTCGCGTTCCTTCGGCACGGCGAACCCGGCCTTTACGGGCACGATTGCCGGCATTCAGAACGAGGATAACATCACTGCCACCTACAGTACCATCGCGACAACGAGCAGCGCCGTCGGCACTTATCCGATCGTGCCAGCCCTGGTAGATCCCGGCAACAAGCTGGGCAACTATAACGTGACGATTAACGACGGCACGCTCACCGTGACCAATCCGGGTACGCCCACGGCCAACAGCCAATCCGTGACCGTGTCCGAGAACACGGCGACGCCCATCACCCTGACGGGCAGTGATCCAAATTCGCTTGCCTTGACTTACATCGTGACCACAGGGCCCACGCACGGTTCGATTTCCGGGACCGCGCCCGGCCTGACGTACACCCCGAACAGCGGTTATTTTGGTTCGGACAGCTTGCAGTTCAAGGTCAACAATGGAGCGGTCGATTCTCTGCTCGCCACGGTCTCGATCACCGTGGTCGGCACGCCCACGGCCAACCCTCAGTCCGTCACCACTCCCGAGAACACGGCCGCGACCATCACGTTGACCGGCGCCGACCCGAACTCGCCACCGCTTCCGCTGACGTATAGCGTGACCGTCAACCCGGGGCATGGCGCCCTCTCGGGCGCAGCCCCCAACCTGACCTACACACCGAACAACAATTACGCCGGCCCGGACAGCCTCCAGTTCAACGTCAACAACGGCACCCTCTCTTCGGCGGCGGCGACGGTCTCTATTACGGTGTGCTCGCCGGCCATCTACGTGGAAGCGTCCGGCGGCAACGACGCCAACGACGGCACTAGCCTGGCGACGGCGAAGCAGACCATTCAAGCGGGCATAAACGCGGCCTGCGCTGGTGGCATGGTGTTCGTCAAGGCCGGCGCCTACGCGCCCGGCGCCGAGCTCACCGTGAACAAGGATTTGAAGATTATCGGCGACGGAGCGAGTTTGGTCACCGTCAGCGGCGGCGGGAACGGAAACGCCAGCGTGTTCGGCATCAACACCGCCCAGGCCAATCCCGGACCGACGGTGCTGATCAGCGGCTTGACCATTGAGAATGCCAGCGCCGGCGCCAGCGGCCAGTTTGGCGGCGCGGTGTCCAATAGCCCCTTCGCCAGCCTGACGCTGGCCAATTGCACGCTCACCAACAACCAGGCTGTCGGGGCGGGCGGCGTTTTCAACGACAACAACGCGACGCTGGTGGTGTCCAACAGCATCCTTTCGGGCAACCTAGCGGGACCTGCCGCCGGCGGTGGGGGCATTTACAATCTTGGCGTATTGAGCGTTTTCAACAGCACCATTTCGAGCAACCAAGCGCCCAATGGCGGCGGCATTTGCAACAGCGGCACGCTCATCGTGGCCAACAGCACCATCTCCAGCAACCTCGTGACGGTCAACGGCGGCGGCGGCATTGACAATGGGGGCACTCTGACGGTGGCCAACAGCACCATTTCCGGCAACCAGGCCAGTTATGGTGGCGGGATTAACCTCGCCAACGCCGCCACCTGGACTGCGGCCAACGTGACCATCACCGGCAACGGCGCCACTGGCGCCGCGGGCAGCGGCGGGGGAATTGACGCGGCGGTCACCGGGACCTTGAACAACAGCATCGTGGCCGGCAACTCCGACAGCGGCGGAGCGGACGACCTCGGCGGCACCATCGGCACGGCCAGCCACGATTTGATCGGCGACGCCGGCAGCGCGGGCGGCATTGGCAATGGCGTCAACGGCAACATCGTCGGCAACAGTGGAAGCGGGACGATTAACCTCACTACGGTTTTGGACACCACGCTGGCCAACAACGGCGGTCCCACCTTGACGCACGCGCTGGTGGTCAACAGCCCGGCCATTGACGCCGGCGACAACGCGCTCATTCCGCAGGACTACGCCGATCAAAACGCCAACGGCAACACCACCGAGGCGTCGCCGGACGACCAGCGCGGCCCAGGCTTTCCGCGCATTTTCAGCAGCATCGTGGACATGGGCGCGCTTGAATTCCAGGGCGCGGCGCCTCTCGTGACCCAGCAACCGCAAGCCGCCACGGTATGTGACGGAGCTGCTGCGACGTTCACCGCAACAGCAAGTGGCACCCCCACGCCCACCGTCCAATGGCAGGTGAGCACTGATGGCGGCTTGACTTGGAATGACGTTACCGGCGCAACTTCGGGTACGCTCAGCTTTACAGCGGCAGTTTCGCAGAGCGGCAACCAATATCGCGCGGTGTTTACCAACACCTCCGGTCCGGTGGATTCACTCCCCGCTGCGCTGACCGTCAACGCGCTGCCGTCCACGCCCGCGATTACAGCGGACGCCAGCGTGTGCGCTGATTCCACCGGCAATACGGCCAGCGGCCCGGCCGGCGCTGCCACCTATTCATGGACCATCAGCAACGGCGCTCTCACGGGTCTGCTCGATCAGCAGAGCGTCACCTACACTGCCGGGGCCTCGGGCCTCGTGACCCTCACCCTGGTGGTGGGCAATAGCTCCGGATGCACGGCCCAGAATTCCGTTGATGTGCCCATCAATCTCCCGCCGACAACCGCCACGGTGGGTGGGCCGCAAACGATTTGCCCTGGCAGCACATCAGCGGCCCTGGGGGGCAATACCCCAATCGTCGGCGTGGGCACTTGGACGATTGTCCGCGGCGGGGTCGGCGGCTTCAGCAGCGCCAACGATCCAAATGCAGCCTTCACGCACACCGCCGGCACGGGTCCGATTGTCTTGCGCTGGACCATCTCTAATCCGCCTTGTCCGGATTCCAGCGCGGAGGTGACGATAACCCTTAATGAGCCGCCCGTGGCTGGGGCCGACACCCTTGGAACTGTGCAGAACACGGCGGTCAACGCGCCAGTTGTTAAACTCCTCGCCAACGACAGCAGCTCAATCCACGGTCCGCTGAGCATCCTGAGTGTCAGTTCATCGAGCGCCCATGGCGGCGCCGTCGCGCTGACAAGCGGCGGCACGATGGTGTCTTATACGCCGGCGCATGACTTTGCGGGCCTCGATACGTTCACCTACACGCTCAGCGATGGCCACTGCACCGCCCAAGGCACTGTGGCCGTTACGGTCACTTCAACCAGCGGGCCGACGCTCAATCTGATCTCGATTACGGCCAACTCCGGCGCGAATTTCCTCCAGTTCGCCGGCATCCCGACGTTCCAATACGTCATCCAATCGGCCTCATCGAGCAGCGGCCCATGGACCGATTTGTCCGGTACGCTGACAGCCGACGCCACCGGTTTGATCATTTACAACGACAGCAACCCTACTTCGCCTCGCTTCTACCGGACGCGCGTTGGCCCATGACCCAGTTGCCTTGCACGACTATGAAAATGAGACTCCTTTTACCTGCCGGTTTGATGTTCTGCCTCGCGCAGGCCTTTGCTCCATCGGCACGGGCCCTGCCCGTCACCGCCACCTCGTCGCCCGGGGTGGTCATCCCTGATAACGACCTGAACGGCGTGGCCGATACGATCAACCTCAGCACGACCATTACTTCGATCAGCGACGTGACGGTGACGCTGGACATCTCCGGCGGTTACAACGGTGATTATTATGCCTACTTGCGCCACGGTGCCACCGGTTTTGCCGTGCTGCTCAATCGCGTGGGCAGCACCAGCGGCAATCCGTATGGCTCGTCTGACAGCGGGCTCAACGTGACATTCAGCGACAGCGCGGCCAACGGCGACAGCCACCTGGGCAGCGCGGGCGGGGGCGCGTTGACTGGAGCGTGGCAGCCGGACGCACGCAACGTCAATCCGCTGACGGCGTTGGATACCGACCCGCGAACCGCTTTTTTGAGTTCGTTCAACGGGATGGACGCCAACGGGGCCTGGACGTTGTACATTGCGGACGTGTCGCCCGTGGGTGTGGGCACGCTGGACAGTTGGAGCCTCACAGTGGATGGCAACGGGGCGGTTGGCGTGCCGGATGGCGGCGCCACTCTTGGCCTGCTGGGAATGGGCTTGGCAGGACTAATCGCGTTCCGGCCTAAGCTGGCGTAAGGGAGCCTAAAGATTTTAGATTTTGGTAATCTGGCTCGCTGGCGCTTGCCGACGGTGAGGGAAGGCAAGCCGGCGTAACAGAAGCTAAAAGATTCGGTAACTGAATGTATGGTCGGCGGGCTTGCCTAAAACCACCAACGGCTGCGTTCACTGGCTGAGCCTGCGGCAGTAATCCCGCCAGGTGGCCATGGATTCGGCAAGGTGGTCTCTGGCGTCCCCCCCGATGCCATAGCACTGGAGGCCGACCGGACCGGTAAAGCCGATTTCTTTGAGTGTCTTTAAAAAGGCCAGCACGTCAAACGAGCCACAGCCAAGGGGCTGGATATAGCGCGCCCAACCGGGTTGTGGGTCCCATTCATCGGCCCCGTTAATTGAAACCGCAAAGAGCTTGTCCTTGCCCGCTTCCAGCAGAGGGCGGTAATTACGGTCCTTGCTAACGCGTAGCCAGTGACAGAGGTTGAACATGGTGCCCACGTTGGGCCGCGCCACTTTCTTCTCGATTCGCATGGCATCCTCAAAGCGCTCGAGCCATAGACCGGTATGGGGATAGAGGAGAATCTGCACGCCGGAGTCACGGCCCATTGCGGCGATTTCCCGGACCAGGGCGACCGCTTTGTCATCACCGGCAGGATCGGACGGTTTCATGCCGTTGATGAGCAGAAGGATTTGGGTGCCACGCCCCTTCAACAGGGTCATGACGTGCTTGAGGCGGGGGTCGCAGACGGGTTTATCGGGTTTGATGTCCACCGTCATGGTGATCTGGTAGAGCTTCAGATTATTTTCGTCCAAGGCCTTGAGGCGCTCGTCAACTTTGTCCAGCCAGATGTGGCCCATGCCCGAATAGCCCAATTCTTTGAGCATGTTGCTCTGCTGTTCAAAATTGCGCTTCTTGGAATCATGCCAATCAATGCAAAACGGAAAGAACGCATTGGTGAAGGTCCCGGACGGATGGTTGTCTGCTGCGCTGCTCAGGCGGGGTCCACCCAGCAGCAACAAAGACATCAGGAAACAAATAACATTTCGCATTGTAGTGGGCTTTCCGTTTGATTCTTCAGGAAACCTGGATTTTTTTAGAGATACTTGATTCTCGCTATGTGAATGGCGGGCCATTTTGGGGCCGGTTTTGTTCGGAATTGTTGCGAAAAAATCATGCTGAGATGACGTTCAGCCCTTTCAAGCCAAAAGCGCTTGATGCGCCGATCAGCCTCACGTCATTGGAGTAGATCTGTTTAAAACCGTTCTCAGCGGCCGCCGAAAGGTGCACGGCATCGGATGCCCGCAAAGCAATCGAGGCAGGCAAAGTTTCGTAAACGGCGGAGATCCGCGCCGCCACGTCCAACGACACGGGCAGCCACTCATAGGCCCCATAGCGGCAATCTTCCCGAAACTGCCCAAGCGCAGAGGCAAAATCCTTTGTGCTGAAAATCCCTTCCCGAAATTTGCGATGGAAGGCGGCCACCGTCTCTGCCTGGCCGTGAACAGAACAGGCAACAGAGTCGGTTTCGGCCAGTGCTTTGACCCGTTCCCAACCGGGGTCGTTCACATACAAGCGAACGATGGAGCTGGCGTCAAGGTAGAGCATTAAACGCGGTCCTCACGGTCCTCGGATATGGCTGCGGTGCTATCGGCGCCGCCCGCGCCAAACCGGCCGCTTTCAAAGCGCCTTTTGAAAGATGGGCTCGACTTCCGGCGAGAAAAATACGGGGTGGCCGCTTTGTCTTTCTCCGGAAGAATTTTTGCCACTGTCTTGCCATTGAACGTTACCAGGATTTGACCACGGCGGCCCGCCTCGCGCAGCCATCTGCCAGTTCGCTCGTGCAACTCCCGAATCGTTATGCTTTTCATATCCGTGTCCCACCGTGACACACCCCGGATGATTTGTCCAGTTTACTGGCGAGGCGCGACCTCAGGCCGCGCGGAGCCAGACACTAATTTCATGAATTAACACGAATTTTTTTGCGATAAATCTAAGGACTTTAGTCTGCACAAGCCAGGGACAAGGCCAGCACATTAAAGCGAAAAGCCTGATCTGCTCTGGGGTGCGCCAGGTTAGACGTAAGCCAGGCGCAGTTTGTAGCGCAAGAGATTGCGGCAGGGAACGCTTTCTTTTCTGTCTCTGTTATGGCGCACACCCTGGCAGCGCTTTTCTCCCGTCACACTGGTTCGCCCGGCGGTAATGGCCTGCGAGAGCTCTTCGCTTAAATCGTAGTCGCCCCCGGCGCAGTCGCCGTGGGGACAATTGAAGCGAACAAGGGATTTTGCCATTTGGAGATTGGCCTTGACCTTCATCCCCCCGCTTCGGGTCAAGCCGGACGGATCAAAGTACTCGATGTTAAGGGTTAAGGATTTCAACCCGGGAAACTTCCGGGCCAGGCTGAGCGAGGCGTTGACACGCTCGACGTGGAGCAGGCGGTATTCGGCTCGAGGGTTGCTTTTTCGGGCAGGCATCATAATCAAATCTAGAGTTTTTCAGGCTGAGCGAGCAGTTGGCTGACCCGGGCGAGCAACCGGCCGGCTGCGCCGCCATCCAGGACGCGGTGGTCGAAGCTCAGGGTGACGTTGGCCTCGAGGATGGGCACGAACCGCTCCTGGGCCTCGTCCCAGAAGGGCACTCGCCGGGCGGCGCCCATCCCCAGCACCAGGGTTTGCTCGGGCAAAGGAATAGGCGTGGCCCAAGTCAGGCCGAAAGTGCCGAAATTGGTGACGGTGGCGATGGAGCCGCCGGTGGCGTCGGCGGGGAGTTTGCGTTTGTGGGCCAGTTGAATGAGTTCGTCGTAACGCTGCACCAAATCGCGCAGCGACCGTTTGTGGGCGTTTCGAATCACCGGCACCAGCACGCCGTCTTCGGCTTCGACAGCAAAACCGATGTCGATGGCGTGGGGTCGCACAATTTGGTGGCCGATCAGGCGGCCAGCCGGGGCGCTATTTTCCGACAGGGCAACCGCCAGCGCTCGCAGCGCGTAGAGCGCCGGGCCGGGCCGGGGATTGCAGCTCTTGCGATGTTCCAGAAGGCAATCGAACCGCACCGGCAGGGCGACGGTGGCCAGAGGGCGGGTCCAACTGCGGCGCATGGCATCGGCCACCGCCACGCGCATGCTCGAGGCCTGGCTGAGTTTGTTTTGTTCGAGATTGGCGATAAATTTTTCGAAATCCTGGATGGTGACCCGCCCGGCAGCGCCGCTGCCGGGCAATCCAGCCAAATCGGCGGCGTGCAAGCCCAACTCTATCATACGGGCTTTAAGGCGAGGGGACATATAGCTGGCGCCCGTGGCGTTTGCGGGGACTGGCAGGCCGCGCACCGTGGGCTCGACTCTTTTCCTGGCGCCATCGGTTTGCATGGGGCCGCCGCGGCCATGACCGGGCTCGGTTTCATCGCCGTTCTTTTCGGGTGGTTGGGCATCCAAGCCCAGGCGCGCGGCCTCCTCGGTGCTGGCCTCCAAATAACCCAGAACAGTGCCAACGGGGTAGCTCTCGTTCAGTTTGACCAGGAGCGTCTCAACGCGGCCCGTGCAAGGAGAGGCGACGTTCATCGTCGCTTTGCTGGTCTCGACTTCAATAATGTCCTGATCGGTCTGTACCGAGTCACCGACGCGGACCAGGAGGTTAACGACCATGGCCTCGGCAATGGATTCGCCGAGTTGAGGCATAATAATCGGAATAGAGGGCATAGGGCGGTGTGGTTCAAAGGCGCAAGAGGCGGCGGGCGGCCGCGGCGATGCTGTGCGCGGTTGGCCGGTGAGCTGCCCAGAGCTTCGGGTGATAAGGAACCGGTGTATCTTTGGCGTTGAGCCGCTGGGGCGGGGCGTCCAGAAGCGCAAACCCCTCGGCGGCCACTCGAGCGACCACCTCAGCGGTGACGCCGCCCCAAGGCCAGGCCTCGCCCACGCATAAAAGCCGGCCCGTGCGCGCCACCGAAGCCATCACGGTATCGGTGTCGAGCGGCTTGACCGAACGCAGGTCCACGACTTCAATTTCAATTCGTTCAACTGCCAATTCCTCCGCCACAGCCAGGGCCTCATGGACCATCGCGCTGTAGGCGACGATGGTCATATCGCGTCCCGGGCGCGCGATGCGGGCTTTGCCAACGGGCATGGCCTCGGTTGGCAAACGCTCGGCTTTGAGGTGGTAATAGAGATATTTGTGCTCACAAAAGACTACCGGGTCATCAATGGCCACGGCTTCGAGCAGCATGCTATAGGCATCTTCGACCGTGGCGGGAGTCATGACAATCAGACCTGGATAATGCGCGTAAATGGCTTCCATGCTCTGGCTGTGAAATGGGCCGCTCCCGGAAGTGCCGCCGCCAGGCAAGCGAAGCGTTATCGGACACGGCACCCGGGTCCGCCAATGGAGTGTTGCCGCCTGGTTGACGAGTTGGTTAAAACCAATCGTAGAGAAATCTGCAAACTGAATTTCGATAATCGGGCGCATGCCTTCGATGGCCGCCCCGACGGCCAGGCCCAGCATGGCATCTTCACTGATAGGCGCGTCGATGACGCGTCCGGGGAATTGTTGAGCGAGGTTCCTTGTGGCCTTAAACGCGCCGCCAAACGAGCCGACGTCCTGCCCATAGATGAACACGCGCGGGTCCTCAGCCAGGGCGCGCGCCTGCGCCTCGCGGATAGCATCTAAGTAAGTGATGGGCATTGCGCTACTCGGCGGGTTGCTCGGCTCCCTCGCTCAGGTGTTTGGAGGCCAGAGCACACCAGTCCTCTTTATAGGGGTCCGGGCCGGGTTCACGCTGCACCTGAGCGACAGCCTCCTCGACCTGCTGAATCGCTTCATTTCTCCAATCCGCCAGGGCCGCGGGATCGGCCCAGCCTTTCTGGACCAACTGCTCTTCACTCACATTAATACAATCCCTGCCCGCAGGTGAAGACTTGAGTTTAGCATCAATGTAGGCCGCATCGTCATGTTCGCCATGGCCGCACAATCGCAGCAGGCGCGCGACAACCAGTTGAGGACCGCCACCACTTCGGGCGCGAGTGACGGCCTCGGATAAGGTTGCCAAACACTCCGCCAACTCGGTGCCCTCCGCGCAGTGGCTCTGAACGCCATACCCATCGGCCTTGTCCTGGAGCGCGCGGCATGCGAACTGCCGCTCGTTGGGGGTTGAATAGGCATAGAAGTTGTTGGCAATCACCAGCACCAAGGGCAGTTTCTCGACAGCGGCTTGGTTCAGGGCTTCGTGAAATGCACCCGTCGAGGTAGCTCCATCACCAATGCAGGCGGCTCCGACAGTTCCGGACACTCCCTTGAGCCGGTGCGCCAGCAACGCCCCGTTCACAACGGAAATCATCGCCCCGAGATGGCTAATCATTGGCAGCAGACCTTCCTTTGGCCTCCCACGATGAACATTTCCATCTCGCGCGCGCATGGGACCTTGGGCCGAGCCCAGATACGTGCGCAGAGCATCCAGTATCGATTCGCCAAAAGCCAGCCTCCCTGCAGTGTCCCGAATGAGCGGCGCGAAGATGTCTCCTTTCTGCAAAGCCAGCCCAACCGAAACGCTCAACGCTTCCTGTCCGCGCCCGATGAACACGCCGCCGTGGATTTTGCCCATCCGATAGAGGCTGGCGAGCTTCTCGTCCAAGATGCGCGCCAAAAGCATGAGCCGAAAGGCCTTCACATACGCATGACGAACAGAGGAGAGATCGGACACCGTGCCATGATTGAGCAAAGCATGACCCATGGATGGATATTTAGCCGGATTTTAGAACGTTCTGCAATGTTTCTTTGCGCGCTGTCCGCTTTTAGGACACTCGACGGATAAGCCAGACCCCTCGACCAAACGGCGCATGGAGGAATTTAAGATTTGGAAGCAGGGTGGGGGGCTTGACAACCCGAGGTGAAGCGAGCTAAACCGACAGAGCCGATTCCGAGGTATCGCAAGAAAGGTGTTGGGTGAGTAGCTTGGTGCTGAATGTGCTTTATCAGCATCGAGTTATTTCCGACAAAAGCTTAGAAATGAAGACCGTTGCGACCGCGAGGTTATGAAACTGCCCGCGTCTCAAGTGCTATTGGTTGAGGATGACCCGCGCATGCCCGAGGTGCTGGCGGGATTGCTGCATGATGACCAGATCACGCTCAGCAGCGCCAAGGACGGCCCTGAAGCCCTGCGCCGGCTGCATGAAACCAAATTCGACCTTGTTTTGCTTGATTTAGGGTTGCCCGGCATCAACGGGTTCGATGTTCTTAGCCAAATCAAGAATACACCCGAAACCGAGTCGATCCCGGTCATTGTGCTGACGGCCTGGAACAGCACCCAAGACAAGCTGCGCGGGTTTGAATTGGGAGCGGTGGATTACCTGACCAAGCCCTTTGAATCGTCGGAACTGCGGGCCCGGCTATGCGCGGCCCTGCGCGCCAAACATCTTCAGGACGAGCTGACCCAGGCCAATCGCGACCTGCTCTCGGCGCGAGTGGCGGCGGAGGCCGCCGCGCGGGCCAAGGCAGAATTCCTGGCCAACATGAGTCACGAAATTCGCACCCCGATGAATGGGATCATCGCCATGGCCGGGCTGTTGCTGGAGACGCCGCTCAATCGCGAACAGCACGGCTACCTCGAAACGATCTATTCCAGCAGTGAATCGCTGCTGACCATCATCAACGAGATTCTGGACTTTTCAAAAATCGAATCCGGCAAGCTGGAACTGGAAAGCCATCCTTTTGATCTGCGGGCATGCGTAGAAGAAGCCCTGGACCTGCTGGCGCCCAAGGCGGCAGAAAAGAAATTGGACCTGGTCTATCAGATGGAGGACCACCTGCCGGCCTGTGTATTAGGCGATTTGACGCGGCTCAAGCAGGTGCTGGTCAACTTGCTCAGCAACGGGGTGAAGTTCACCGCAGCCGGCGAGGTTGTGGTGCAGGTGACCGCGATTCCAGGCGAGTCCAATGAGCGTCCCCCCGGGACACCGTGGCCATTGCATTTTTCTGTGCGTGACACCGGCATCGGGATTCCCGTGGACCGGCTGGCGCGTTTATTCAAATCGTTCAGCCAGGCAGATGCCTCGACGACGCGGCATTATGGCGGGACGGGCTTGGGCCTGGCGATTAGCAAGCGGCTGGTCGAGCTGATGGGCGGCAAGATGTGGGTTGAGAGCGTGCCGCAAAAGGGCTCGACGTTTCATTTCACATTATCCTTGCCCGGCGTGGCCCAACCGGCGCGCGCCCAAGTGTCAGGCCGTCCTGCAGGATTATCGGACTTGCGACTGCTGGTGGTGGACGACAATGCGACCAACTGCCGGATTCTGAGCTTGCAGACCCGCAAATGGGGCGTGACTGCGCGCGAGACTCAGACCGGCGCCCAGGCCCTGGAATGGCTCCGCAGCGGCGAACGCTTCGATGTGGCAATCCTCGATATGCAAATGCCCGGCATGGATGGCTTAAGCCTGGCCTCCGAGATACGCAAAGTGCCGCACGCGGCGGCCATGCCCTTGATTTTGCTCACCTCGATGGGTGTGCGCCCCGAGACCCTCGACAGTTCAAACGTTTCTTTCGCAAGCTGCCTTACCAAACCGATTAAACCAGCCCAACTGCAGGAGGTCCTCATCCGCGCTGTTTCCGGAGCCAAACCCCCGCCCCGCCCAGCCGTGACCCAGCCAAAACTGGACCCCACCCTGGCCAGCCGCTTGCCGTTGCGAGTCCTGCTGTGCGATGATAATGCGATCAATCAAAAAGTATCTTTGCGCCTGCTGCAACAAATGGGTTACAAAGCCGACGTGGCGGCTAATGGGTTGGAAGCATTGGCTGCTCTGGACCGGCAGGCCTACGATCTGATCTTCATGGACGTAATGATGCCCGAAATGAGCGGTTTGGAAGCCACCGGCATCATTCGCCAGCGACAAAGGGAAAAATCCCGGTTTCCTAATTACAAAAACTCGCCTATTATCGTGGCCATGACCGCCAATGCAATGCAGGGTGATCGAGAGAAATGCATCGAGGCCGGGATGGACGATTACATCGCCAAACCAGTTCGACCGGAAGACGTGCGCGGCATCGTCGAGCGATGGGGCGCTCAAGTCGGCCGGAAGGAAGCAACGGAAATGGGGCTTCCGGAGGCGCCTGCTGCGCCGCCGCTTGCCTTGGAGCAAGAGCCGCCCGATATGGATTCGGAGGATGCCCCCGTCGATATGCAACGGCTTCTGGAATTCACCGACGGCAGCCCGGATAATCTTCGCGAACTGGCCGGGATGTACATCGAGCAGACACAAGAGCAACTCGAGCAGTTGGCGGTTGCGGTAGAAACTAGTGACGCCTCGGAGATCAGGCGTCTGGCCCACAGTTGCGCGGGCGCCAGCGCCACCTGCGGCGTACGGCGATTGGTGCTGTTGCTGCGCGAATTGGAGCGCCAGGGCCGCGAAGCCAAGCTGGTTAATCCCGCCGAACTGTGCCACCAGGCGCGATTGGAATTTCAGAGGGTCAACGATTACCTGAAAAACTACCTTGACCGCCAGTGGGCTCTTGCCTCGAAGCGTTAGCATGAAGAAGATTCTTATCGTCGAGGATGACCAGATCGTTGCCAACATCTACCGGAACAAGTTCTCGGTTGAAGGTTACCAGGTAGAGATAGCGATGGATGGCCAAACCGGCCTGGATATTCTCAGCAAATTCCACCCCGATGCGGTGCTCCTGGATTTGATGCTCCCCAAGCTTTCCGGTGTGGAGCTGATGAAAAAAGTGCGCGCCAATCCTGCTTTCGAGAAGACCCCTATTATCGTTTTCTCGAACACGTATCTGACCAACATGGTGCAAGAGGCCTGGAAAGCGGGGGCCACCAAATGTCTCTCCAAGGCCAATTGCACGCCAAAGCAAGTCATCGAGTTGGTGCGCAGCACCCTCCAGAACGGCGCCGCTCCAACCGAATCTTCCTCCCCCGCTGTAACCGAGGGGGAAGCCCCCAAAAGGGCGAGCGACCGGGTTGTCACCGGGGACCCGGATGCGGAATTCCAGGCGGATTTGCGCCGGTCGTTTCTCGAGGGCCTGCCAGGGCACCTGGCCGCATTGAGGGCGTTGCTCCAAGGTCTCATTAAGGCGGACACTCAAGTAGCCCAGATTAAGCACAGTCACGACATGTACCGCCGCATCCATGCGCTGACGGGCAATGCAGCTCTGACCGGGATGAGCCAGATTGCCCAGATGGCTGACGCCCTGGAGGCCCTGCTCAAGGAACTTTACGAGAAGCCAAAAAACATTACTGCCTCGACTCTCCGAACGGTCGCTACCACCATCGATTTTCTCGGTGTGCTCTTCGAGCATGGCGGTTTTACTGAGAAGCAGGACAACGATCCGGCGAATATCCTTGTAGTGGATGACGAAGCCATTTCGCGACGGGCGGTCACCTACGCGTTGGACAAGGCGAAGCTCAAGTCGGTGAACGTGGAGGACCCGACAGCGGCCTACAACCTGCTGTTGGAAAATGCTTTTGACCTTGTTTTTTTGGATGTGGATATGCCGGGGATGAATGGGTTCGAGCTCTGTTCCAAGTTGCGCGCGTTGCCGGCTCATAAGAAGACCCCTGTTGTGTTCGTCACCAGCCTGAACGACTTCGAAAGCCGTGCCAACTCGATGATGAGCGGCGGCAACGATTTCATTGCCAAACCTTTCCTCTTTATCGAACTGGCCGTCAAAGCGCTGGTTTACGTGCTGCGCCGGCGCATGCCCGCCAAGTAGCCGTCCCGGACTCGCTTGAACAAAGCAAACCGACTGCCTCTCATGGAAAAGAGATTTCAAACTCCAAAGGGCTGGCCTTTTGACTTTGCCGGTTTGTGTCACTAGTCTTTGCCCATGGAATGCCTTCACGCGCCCTGGCGAATCGAGTACATTCTCGCGCCCAAACCCACCCTCTCCGACAGCCTTTTTTCGCGCATTGCCCAATCCAATGAGGACGAAGCCAACTGCGTCATCGCGCGCGCGCGCACCTGCTACGCTCTGTTGAATACCTATCCCTATACCGGCGGACATCTAATGATCGTACCCTACAAACAGGTGCAGGATTTAAATGGGCTGACGGACGATGAATTAACCGACCTGCTCAAGCTCACTCGCCGCTGCCAAAACGCCCTCTCCCGGGTCATGAAGCCCGAAGGCTTCAACATCGGGATTAACATAGGCAAGGTGGCCGGCGCTGGGATTTTGGAGCATCTGCACCTTCACGTAGTCCCCCGCTGGCAGGGGGACACCAACTTCATGCCGGTGCTGGCGAGCACAACCGTTGTTCCGCAAGCCTTGAGGGAACTCGCGGGCCAATTGCGGTCGGCTTTAGCCAGTGACACAAGCCAGGGAGGTTGAAGGTTCGACACAAGCGTAATTGTTCCATGCCTGTTGAAACGCTCCATTTCGAAAATGCCCGTCTGGCGCAGCAGCTTTATAATAACGACCCGCGCAATTTGCAGGCGATTGAAGAACAACTACAGGTCAAGGCCACCTCCCGCGAGGGTTGGATTAAGCTCGAAGGGGAAGCCGGCGCGCTGGACCAGGCCAAACACCTGTTCCTGATGCTGGAAGACTCGATCAATGCCGGCAACCCAGTGCGGCAGCGGGAGTTTTCCCACGCGCTCAACATCGTGAAAAACGAGGGAGTGTCGATCCTCAAGGACATCCTGAGCGATCGCATCCAAACCTCCGAGAAAAAACCGAGCGTCACGGCAAAGACCGTCGGGCAGAAACGCTATTTGGATGCCATTCGGCGCCATGACGTCACCTTTGGGGTTGGGCCGGCGGGAACAGGCAAGACTTACCTGGCGGTGGCGATGGCCCTGGCTGCTTTGCGCGAAGGCCGGGTCTCGCGCATCATTCTCACACGCCCGGCGGTCGAGGCCGGGGAAGCCCTTGGTTTTTTGCCGGGGGACCTTTATGAAAAGATCATGCCTTTTCTGCGCCCACTACATGATGCTCTCCACGATATGCTTCCGGCAGAGGAGATTCAGAAAAACACCGAACGCGGGGTCATCGAGATTGCGCCCCTGGCCTACATGCGCGGGCGCACGCTCAATCATGCGTTCATCATCCTCGACGAGGCGCAGAACTCGACGACCGAGCAGATGTTCATGTTTCTGACCCGGCTGGGCGTCAATTCAAAGGCGGTCGTTACAGGGGACGAAACTCAAATCGACCTGCCCCCGCAGAAGCGCTCCGGGTTGCTCGAGGCCCATCGCGCCCTCAAGCACATCGAAGGGATTGGCATTGTCGAATTCACCCGCCGCGATGTAGTGCGCCACCCCCTGGTGCAGAGGATCATCGCCGCTTACGAGGAGCACCGCGGCAAAGCGCGTGGGCAAATCCCCAAGGAAGAGCAATGAGCGCCGCTGCCGGCGCGCCGGGAAAAGCACCGCGCCGCAGCTTGGCGGTGCGCAACCTCCAACACACTCGACCCGTTGCCTCGCGCCTTCTGCGCCGCATCGCCCGCGCTTTATTGGAAGAGCTGTTGGGCAAAGACGCATTTGACCTCAATGTGTTGCTGGTCGATGCGCGCCGGATTACCAGGCTCAACGAGCAATTCCTAAAACATCAAGGGCCAACCGACGTCCTGGCTTTCGATTACACCGGCGCGGCCCAACCGGAAGCCCTGGCCGGGGAAATCTGTGTTTGCGTGGACGAAGCAGTGAAACAAGCGCGGCGATTCCGGACAAACTGGCAAACTGAACTGGTTCGCTACACCGTCCATGGAGTGCTCCACTTGTGCGGCTATGACGACCAGAAAGCCGGTGCTCGCCGGGAGATGAAACAGGTTGAGAAGAGACTGCTCTTAGAATTGAGCCGCCGGTTCTCCTTCAAGGGTTTGGGCTGACATTGTTTCCTTGAGCGGACTGCTTACTGCGCTTAGAATGGTCCGGTGAAGAAAAAGCTCCTCGCAACATGGCAGGCCAATTTTTGGGCCGGTTTGGCGATCGTTTTGCCTGGGGTGATTTCGGTGGCCGTGCTGGTGTGGCTTTTTGGCACCGCCTCGAGGATAACCGATACGCTGCTGCTGTTTCTGCCGCACAAGCTCACCCACCAGGACATGGGCGCCGGGCCGATGTACTGGTATTGGAGTCTGTGCGCGCTGCTGCTGGCTGTGGCGTTGATTGGAGTGGTAGGATTGCTGGCCCGCAATTATTTTGGCAAAAAGATGATTGAATGGGTGGATGCCACGCTGCTGCGCGTTCCACTGCTTAATAAGATTTATGCCGCCACCAAACAGGTTAATGAGGCGTTCTCTTCGACCAACAAGAATGCCTTCCGCACCGTAGTCCTAGTCGAGTTCCCGCGAGAGGGCGTCTATTCCATCGGGTTCATCACCAACGAACAAGAGGCCACATTCAAGACCGGCAGCGATGAGAAGTTCGTGTGCGTTTTTGTTCCGACCACCCCCAATCCCACCTCGGGTTTCCTGCTCATGGTGGCCGAGGATAAGGTCACCAAACTCGACATGTCCGTCTCGCAAGGTATTAAGTATATCATCAGCCTCGGGTCCATTCTGCCCGATTACGCCCCTGCCGTGCAGCCACGCCTCAAGGGCGCCCCACCGGACCTGACGCCCGTAGGGTCATGACCGAATCGGCCACCGGCTTGGTGCTGCGCATCCGGAGCCTCACCGAGACCAGCCTGATTGTCCATTGGCTCACGCGCGACCTGGGGCGGCTGGCGACTGTTGCTAAAGGGGCGCGCCGGGCCAAATCGCCTTTTCGCGGCAAGCTGGACCTGTTTTATCGGGTTGATTTGAGCTTCAATCGCAGCCGCCGTTCGGACCTCCACACCCTGCGCGAAGTAAACGTCCTGGACACTCACCCGGCCCTGCGGACCGACCTCGGCTATCTCCGCCAGGCTGCCTATTGCGCGGGATTAGTCGAACAGACAACTGAAACCGACACACCGCTTCCAGCCTTCTTCGCTCTGATCGAGGAGCTGTTGTGCTATTTGCCCGGCCACCCCCCCGAACCTCAGACCATTTTCGCTTTCGAACTCAAGTTGTTAAACCACTTGGGACTGCAACCGGACTTGAATCAGACAAAGCTGGATGCCGGGCTGCGGCAGGTGGTGAGGGCCTTAACGGAATCTGATTGGCCCGCCATCGCCCGCCTGAGACTCAGCGCCCCGCAAGTCAACAACCTCAACCGATTTTTGCACGGGTTCTTAATCTTTCACCTGACGAGCATGCCAAAATTCAGACAGGCGGCTTTAGGATTAGGACTTATCCACCCCGAGACGCAGGTAAGACATTAGAAAACATATCGCCGGGTTCTGCGCTTATCAGCCCTTTGATGCAGTCGCCAGGACAAAAAACGGTGAGCAAAAGACACCATTTGTGTTGCCGCTCCAGCCGCCCTGGAATGAGATAGCCGCAGTATGGACGATGTCCTTTTAGGCGATTTGATTTACGTCGTGGCTTTTTGCCTGGGCGGCCTGGTATTTGCCCTCGGACCGATTGTCCTGGTCCATCTGATTTCGGCGCGCCGTACGCGCAACTACGCCCATAAGACCGAACAAGCCATCGAATGCGGCATGGACCCGATCGGGGATGCGTGGATTCGCTACAGCGCGGTTTACTACCTGTACGCTTTGGTGTTCGTGGCGTTTGCTGTCGATGTGTTGTACCTGCTCCCAGTGGCGTTGGTTTATAGAGAAGACGTCGGGGCTTTCTTTGTTCGTGATTTCTGTGAGCTAATCCTTTTCGTGGGCATTTTGTCGATGGTGATTCTGTACGCCTGGAGGAAGGGCGTTTTTGAATGGAAACGCAAGAAGATCAACTGCTGAAGGACTGTTCGCCCTGGGTGAGGTTCGCCAAGCTGGATGAACTGCTCGCCCTCGGGCGGGCCAACTCGCTCTGGCCTCTCACCTTCGGGTTGGCGTGCTGTGCCATCGAGATGATGGCGGCTGGGGCCTCGAGGTTTGACATCGCCCGCTTTGGGGCGGAGGTCTTCCGCCCCTCGCCTCGCCAGGCCGACGTAATGATCGTGGCGGGAACAGTGAACCACAAGATGGCCGCCGCAGTTAAGACCCTTTACGACCAAATGCCTGAACCCAAATGGGTCATTGCGATGGGCAATTGCGCTATCTCAGGCGGGCCGTTCGTGTTTCCCGGCCAGTACGCGGTGGTCGAGGGCGTGGACAAGCTCTTTCCGGTCGATGTCTTCATACCCGGCTGCCCGCCCCGGCCTGAGGGGCTGATCGAAGGGATTTTGAAACTGGAAGAGAAACTGACAGGCAAAAGACGCTGGCCGGTGGTCAAACCGGAGTAAACCCTTTTTTACACCCCGCAACCCCCGAACATCCTCTCTACAGCCCGGCAATGAATCCCGAGACAAAAACCTCCAGTCAAACCTCTGTAACCGGCCCGGCAGAGAGCCCCCTTTTGCCTGGTTCGGCAACGGCCCCCGGGCAGGCGGGAGTGGCGGAACTCCAGAGCGTCACTGCAAGCGATGCGCGGCAGCCTTCCACTCACGCCCTGTCGCATCTGCCGATTCCCTTCCAGGTGATCGATTATTTGATGAAGGGTTACCATCTGAACGCCACGGTTCAACCCGACCAGGTGGTCTTTGCGGCGCGCGAGCTAGCTCGCGAAGGGTTTGCCCTCGATACCATCACCGGTGTGGATTGGCTCGCCGCGGGCCAAATGGAAGTGGTCTATGATTACTTCCATCCTACTCAATTGCTGCGGGTCGTGGTGCGTTCGCGAATTCCCAGAGACCATCCCGAAATCCCCACCATCTCGGCGGTGTTTCCCGGCGCCAACTGGCACGAACGCGAGACACATGACTTCTTTGGCATCCATTTCCTGGGACACCCCAATCTCATCCCGTTTTTGCTGCCTGAGGACGCCACCTTTCATCCATTGCGGAAAGATTTCAGCGTGTGATTGCCGAACCGGATATTGCTCAACCTGCCGAAAAGGCGCCCCAGGAGACGTTTGTCCTGAACCTGGGGCCGCAGCACCCGGCCACGCACGGCGTGTTGCGGGTCAAGATGACCATGGACGGCGAGTACATCGTGCGCGCCGAGCCGGTTTGCGGCTACATCCACCGGATGCAGGAGAAAATGGGCGAAAATCGCACCTACGCCCAGTTTCTGCCGAACACCAGCCGCATCGATTACCTCTCGGCGCTGACTTACACGCACGCATTCGTGGGCGCGGTGGAACGCGCCGCCAAGCTGCAAGTGCCCCCGCGCGCCGAGTATATCCGGGTCATTACTTCGGAACTCAATCGCATCTCGAGCCACTTGGTCTGGTGGGGAGCGTTTCTGCTGGACCTGGGCGGATTCACGCCCTTGCTGTACGCCTTCGACGATCGCGAGAAAATCCTCGACCTGCTCGAAGGCATTACCGGGGCACGCCTCACTTATTCCTATTTCCGTATCGGCGGCCTGTACAACGATGTGGATGACCAATTCCTCAAGGGCGCCCGCGCCTTTGTGGCGCACATGCGTCCCCGTCTCAAAATGTACCGGGAGTTGGTGACGGAAAACATCATCCTGCGCAAACGGCTGATTGGGATTGGCCCAATCACAGTCGAGATGTGCCGGGGCTATGGGGCGACTGGTCCGGTGATTCGCGGCTCGGGTGTTGCCTATGATGTTCGAAAGATTGAGCCCTACTCTGCCTATCCCGAATTCGATTTCCTGATCCCCACCTTCCCCGAAGGTGACTCGATGTCGCGATACCTGGTGCGAATGGAAGAAATTGCCCAAAGCCTGCGCATCATCGAACAGGCGCTGGATAAACTGCCGGTGGGTCCGGTGATGGCTGAAAAGGTCCCGCGCGTGCTCAAATTGCCACTCGGCGATTACTGCTATGCGGTCGAGGCGGCGCGAGGGCGTTTCATGGTGCGACTGGTCAGCGATAACAAAGAGATTCCCTACCGGGTGAAGCTCCGGACGCCGTGCCTCTCAAACCTGAGTCTGTTCGAGGAGGCTTCGCGCGGAATGCTGCTGCCAGACGCCTTGGCCTTGATGGGCAGCCTGGACCTGGTCATCCCCGATATTGACCGATAACCCCTCGCACCCCTGAACATGCGCCAACTGCTCCATAGACTCTCGGACGAACCATTCAGGCTCGTTCTGTCGCTGGTTGCGATCATGGCCTTCGTCGGTTTGAACGCGGCTTACCTGGTCTGGGTCGAGCGCAAGGGCGCCGCCCGTTTTCAACGGCGTCCAGGCCCGACCGAGGTGGGATGGGCGGGCCTGCTCCAGCCCATAGCGGATGCGGTCAAACTGCTCTCCAAACAGCTCATCGTCCCGGCGGGCGTGGACCGAACACTGTTTCGGATGGCGCCCTTGCTGGTGATGGCCCCTGCCCTGGCGAGCCTGGCGGTCATCCCCTTTAGCGCGAGACTGGCGGTTCGAAATATCAACGTCGGCTTGCTGATGATTTTTGCCCTCGGCTCTATCAATGTGATGGCGATAATGCTCGGGGCATGGTCCTCGCGGAACAAATACGCGATCATCTCGGCTGCGCGTGTGGTTTCGCAGAACGTCGCCTATGAAATCCCGATGCTCCTGGTGGTCATCACGATGGTGATGGTCACCGGCACGATGAATCTCAATGACATCGTCAATAACCAGGCCGGGGGATTCTGGAAATGGTACTTGTTCCGGCTGGACCTCAATCCGCTGGCGCCGGTTACCTTTTTGATTTTTTTCATCTGCATGCTCGCTGAGACAAACCGGGCGCCGTTCGATATGGCCGAAGCGGAAAGCGAGTTGGTGGCGGGGGCCTACACCGAGTATTCCGGAATGGGTTTCGGAGTCTTTTTCATGGCGGAATACGCCAATATCCTGCTGGGCTGCAGCCTGGGGACTGTTCTGTTTCTAGGCGGCTGGCAAAGCCCGATTGGGATTCTGCCGGGGTTGTTCTGGTTTTTGGTGAAGCTTTATCTGCTGGTCTTTTCGGTGGTTTGGATTCGCTGGACGTTTCCCCGCACGCAGTTCTACGGTCTGTTGAATCTTTCGTGGAAGATTCTCATCCCGGTAGCGCTCTTCACGCTAATTCTCTCCAGCGCCATGGTTAAACTTTTCAGGGCATGAACGCGTTTCGAGAAATTTACGGCGGAATCAAAAGCCTGGTCATCGGGTTGCGTATTACGCTGGGCCAATTCTTCAAACCGATTGTCACGGTTCAGTACCCACACCAGGCCCTGAAGATGCCCGCCCGCTTCCGCGGGCATATCGAGCTGGTGCGTGACCCAGCAACGGGCAAACCCAAATGCTTCGTTTGCAAACTCTGCGAGAGGGCCTGCCCCAGCGATTGCATCACGGTCGATGGCGTGAAGCCTGAAGGCGCCAAACGCAAGACCGTTACCCAGTACCGTCTCGATTTCACCAAATGCAGCCTGTGCGGTTCCTGCGTCGAGGCCTGCCGCGACGGGGCTATCCGTTTCTCCCACGACTACAACCTGGCCAGCACTCATAAGGAAGATTTCATCATGGATTTGTTTCAACGGCTCGAAGCCGAGACGGCTTCCCCGGCTGGCGCGCTGAATTCACAAAACGCCCTCCCTCCCCCCGCGACCAGCGCGCCTAAAGAGGAACCTGCCGGGGTCGGCGGGGGGCTCAAACTGGAGACCAAATGAACCCGTTCCCGGCTTCATCACTGATCGCCAACGGGATTTTCCTGGTCTGCGTGGCTACTATGAGCGCCGGCGCTTTGCTGGCAGTGCTGAGCGCGCGCTTGATTCGCAGCGTCTGCGGGCTGGCCATCTGCTCGTTCGGCTTGGCCGGGCTCTACTACTTCCTCAACAGCCCCTTTCTCGCTCTGATGGAGATTCTCATCTATGTGGGCGCCGTCTGTGTGACCATCATCTTCGCTATCATGCTCGCCGAAGCCGACGAGCCGCCCGCCGGCGCCACGAGCGGTTCGGCATTTGTGTGGGGCGGGGTGGGCCTGGTCGCCGCAGTAGCGATTTTCTATGCCTTGGGTTGGGTCGGCACGCATGCGACCTGGACCTCGATTCCAGCGGTGGCCAATGACGGCTCGATCAAGGCAATCGGGCGTGCCCTGCTGACCACATACAGCCTCGCGTTTGAACTCATCTCTCTGGCGATCCTCGTAGCGATCGTCGGCGCGCTGGCTATTGCCAAACCCGGAAGGACTCAACCATGACCACGCTCCAATTATTCAGTCAGATTCTGGCGCAGGCTTCCAGGGCAGGCGCTCGGGTTGCGGAAACCGGAATGCCACAAGCGCCGTCCTCTGCTCAGGAAATAGAGAAACCAGCCGGGATGGAAGTCTCTCCGGAGTCCCAAACGGGTCTCTCGCTGGGGGAACGAGAGCCTGACCCCGCATAACATCTTATGAATTTCTCTCCTATTTACGACCGGCTCGACATCTTTTTAATGGCTGCGGCATTGCTGCTGGCCATTGGCATCTACGGGCTTATCCGGCGGCGCACATTGATCGGGATGTTGATCTCGGGCGAGTTGATCTTCTCGGCGGCCTCGCTAAACCTGATGGCCTTTAACCGCTTTACGGCCTCAGACCCCGCGGCGGGCCAGATTTTTGTCCTGTTCATTATGGGGTTGGCTGCCGCCGAGGTGGCGATTGCCTTGAGCATCATCATCGCCGTTTATCGCAATTATCGCTCGGTCAAAACTGCCGGGTTGAACGAACTCAAGGGATAACAATGACACCCACAACCGACATCCGGCTTCTGCTGGCCATCCTGGCGCCGCTCATTGGCGCCGGCCTGGTCATGCTCTTCGGCAAACGCCCCAATCTGCGCGAGACCTGCTCGTTCCTGGCGGCCGCGACCCTGTTTGCCATCACTGCATCGATGATCCCCGCAGTCCTCGCTGGCGTCCGCTTGCATTTTGTGGTGTTTCAATTGCTGCCGGGCTTGAGTATCGCGCTGCGAGCCGACGCCCTGTCGATGGTCTTCGCATTATCGGCCTCATTTCTGTGGGTAGTGACCGTGTTCTACTCGGCCGGTTACATGCGCGGTCTCGAGGAGCACGCCCAAACCCGCTTTAACACCTGTTTCGCTCTGGCCTTGTTCGGCGCCATCGGCTGTGCCTTCTCGGATAATCTGCTGACCTTGTATCTGTTTTACGAAATCGTCAGCATCTGCACCTACCCGCTGGTCGCCCATCATCAGGATGAGGAAGGGTATGAAGGCGGAAAGAAATACCTGGTGTATTTGACGGCGACAGCCAAGGGCCTCGTGCTACCGGCGATGGTTCTCATTTACGTGCTCTCGGGCACCCTGGATTTCGCCACCAACATCCGCACCGGCATCATCCCGCCGAACGTGCACCACGGGATCATCGCGGCGCTCTATGTCTGCTGCATCCTTGGGTTTGCCAAGAACGGTGTGATGCCGTTCCATAATTGGCTCCCCAGCGCCATGGTCGCTCCTACCCCCGTCAGCGCCCTGCTCCATGCCGTCGCGGTCGTCAAAGTCGGCGTCTTTTCCACCGTGCGTGTGATGCTTTACGTGTTCGGCGTGGACTGCATGCACGCGTTGAATCTGGGGCTGCCGACCGCTTACTTCGTCTCTTTCACCATTATCGTCGGCTCAATCGTCGCGTTGAGCAAAGACAACCTGAAAGCGCGGCTGGCCTATTCAACTGTGAGCCAGCTCTCGTACATCATCCTGGGCGTGGCGCTGTTGACCCCTGCGGGCATTGAGGGCGGTTTGATTCATATCGCCAATCATGCCTTTTCTAAAATCACATTGTTCTTTTGCGCCGGCGCCATTTACGTCGCGACTCATAAGAAAAACATTTCTGAGATGAGCGGTCTGGGCCGGGCGATGCCGTTCACCTTCGGGGCCTTCGCGCTGGCGTCTCTGAGTATGATTGGCGCTCCGCCAGTAGCCGGGTTTGTTACCAAATGGTATTTGCTCAATGGCGCGTTTGACGCGGGCTCGATCGGGATCATCGTGATACTCCTGGCCAGCACGCTGCTCAATGCGGCGTATTTCGCTCCAGTTGTTTACCAGGGCTTTTTTGGAAAAAGCTCCGAAGCCGACGCGCACCATCAATATAGTGAGGCGCATCCCGCCCTGGTTATTCCTTTGAGTATCACCGCGGTCATCTCGGTCCTGATTGGCCTTTATCCCGCATTTTTCATGCGCTTCGTGCAGCATCTCATCTCATGAACCTGGTCAAATTCATCGAATTTCTGCGCAAGCGGCTCAAGAGCGTGGTGCGAATCTGCCTGGCGCTTCTGGCGCTGCTGATCCTGGCGGACGGCCTTTTTGTGAACAAGGGCCACGCCCATACCCAAATGGAACGTGTGCCAGGCTTTTGGTCCCTGTTCGGTTTTGTGGGTTGCGTGCTCATTATCCTCCTCTCGAAATGGTATGGCCACGCCGGAATTATGACGCGAGAGGACTACTACGAGGTCTCAACCAAACCAGGGGGGACGAGCCCTGCGAGTCCCCAGGATTCTGGTGAGAAGCACTAAGCCGTTATGACTCATTTTTGGCTTCATCCTGCATTGATTCTCATCCTGGGCAGCTTGCTGCTGCCATTCCTGCCGGCCCGTCTCAAGAAGTGTTACCTGCTGCTCATCCCGGTGCTGGTCTTTGCCCGAACGTTGACCATGACCGCTGGCAGTTTTGGCCACGTGCAATTTCTTGATTGGGAACTGGTGTTTGGGCGCGTGGACCGCTTGAGCCTTGTTTTCGGCTATATTATGAGCCTGATGTGCATCCTGGGGACCCTTTACGGGATGCATGTCAAAGAGGATTCGCAGCATATCGCCGCCTGGTTTTATGTCGCCGGTTCCATTGGCGCTATCTACGCCGGGGACTTCATCACGCTCTTCCTCTTTTGGGAATTAATGGCTTTTTCCTCGGTGTTCCTGATTTGGTTCCGGGGCAGGCGGCAATCGCTCGGAGCCGGCTTGCGCTACCTGCTGGTGCACGTCACCGGCGGCCTGGCCCTGCTCATGGGCATAGTAATGCATTGCAGGGCTCAGGGGAACTGGGCCTTTAACGCGCTGGATGTTCAACACCCGACACCGGCCATTTACCTGATTATGATCGGGTTCATCCTCAATGCGGCCGTGCCGCCGCTGCATGCCTGGCTGCCCGATGCCTACGGCGAAGCTACTTTCAACGGCGCGGTGTTCATGTGCGCCTTTACAACGAAAACCGCCGTGTACGCCTTGTGCCGGGGTTTTGCGGGGATGGGCATCCTGGTGCCGCTGGGAGTTATCATGGCGCTTTATGGCGTGGTGTACGCGGTGCTGGAAAACGACAGCCGGCGGCTGCTGGCCTATCACATCATCAGCCAGGTCGGTTACATGGTCGCAGCCGTTGGCCTGGGCACCGAGATGGCCATTAACGGCGCCTGTGCCCATGCCTTCGCCCACATCCTCTACAAGGGCCTGTTGTTCATGGGTTGCGGAGCCGTTCTTCACATGACCGGCGAAAGCAAGTTCACCGAGTTGGGCGGGCTTTGGAAAAAAATGCCCTGGACATTTTTGTTCACGCTAATAGGCGGCCTATCCATATCCGCCTTCCCGCTCTTTAGCGGGTTCGTCAGCAAATCGATGATCATCTCCGCTGGTTTTGAACAACACAAATTCTGGGTCGGATTCCTGCTCTTGCTGGCCTCAGCCGGCACGTTCCTCCACACTGGCCTGAAAGTCCCATACTTCATTTGGTTCGGGAAAAACAAGCCTCGGCAGGAAGTCTTGGACAAGGCGGCTGAACCGCCGTGGAACATGAACGCCGCCATGTTCATCACCGCAGCCCTCTGCATCTTTATCGGCTGCTATACGCCTTATCTGTACAAGATGCTGCCTTACCCTCAAGAGGCGCTGAAATATCAGCCCTACACGGCTTATCACATATTCGAGACGCTGCAGATTCTCCTTTTCACCGGGCTGGGTTTCTTCCTCTTGCTCAAAAAACTTGTGCCCGAGCCCACCATCAGCCTGGACATGGACTGGTTCTATCGCATGGGCGGGCGCGCCTTCTTCTGGCTGGCGCGCAAGCCGGTCCAGGGCGCCGATACGTTCGTGGGCGAACTGTATCGGCTGGCCGGTCTCATCCCGCTGATGTTCTCAGCGCGCCTGGCGGGCCTTTTCGATAACCGCGTTATTGACGGTCTGGTCGATGGCCTGGCAGCCGGTATAGGCGGTGTGGGCCGGCGGTTGCGCTCCGCCCAGCGCGGCCAAATGCAGGAGAACCTGACGTTTGCCTTTGCGGTCGCAGCCATGCTTATCGTGGCGCTGATTTGGTACTCGAACCGATAAACCATGATCCTTTCCGGCTATAACGAAACGGCGCTCAGTGTCCTGATCTTCAGTCCGCTGGTCGCGGCGGCCATCGCTGTCCTCGTAAGGAACGAAACCCTGTTGCGTTGGTGGACGTTGCTCTTCACCTCAGCCGCCGCCCTTTTCTCCCTGCCGTTGTTCTGGCGATTTGATGTCTCAACGGCGAATTTTCAGTTTGTTGAAGACGTGCCCTGGGTCCCGGCGCTCAAAACCCATTACGCCCTGGGCATCGATGGAATCAGCCTCCTGCTGGTGCTGCTGACGACGCTCATGATGCCCTTATGCGTGCTGGCTTCCTGGCGCTACATCCAGACCCGGGTCAAGGAGTTCATGATCTGCCTTTTGATCATGGAGACGGCGATGGTGGGTGTTTTTTGCGCATTGGACCTGGTCCTCTTTTTTGTCTTTTGGGAGGCCATGCTCATCCCGATGGCCTTGCTGATTGGCATCTGGGGCGGGCCGCGCAAAATCTACGCGGCACTTAAGTTTTTCATCTACACGATGGCTGGGTCGGTCTTCCTGCTGGTGGCCATTATCGCACTGTATCTCAAGACCGGCACCTTCAGCATCCCCGAACTCATGGGCCGCTCGTTGCCGCAGAGTTTTCAATGCTGGATATTCCTGGCGTTCTTTATCTCTTTTGCGATTAAGGTGCCGATGTTCCCATTCCATACCTGGCTGCCGGCAGCTCATGTGGAAGCCCCTACCGCCGGCAGCGTCTTGCTCGCAAGTGTTCTGCTCAAGATGGGCACCTATGGCTTTCTGCGTTTTTCCCTGCCAATGACGCCTTACGCGACCGCGGTGTTCACGCCGTACGTACTGGCATTATCCGTGGTAGCCATCCTTTACGGCGGTCTGACGGCCCTTGCCCAGACGGACCTGAAAAAGCTGGTTGCCTATTCGAGCGTGGCGCATATGGGCTTTGCCACCTTGGGAATTTTTGCCCTGAACAAGGTCGGCATCGAGGGAGCTGTCCTTGTGATGATCAATCACGGGGTCACCACGGGCGCCCTGTTCATCGTAGTGGGAATTATTTACGAGCGGTTGCACACCCGGGATTTGGGGCAAGCGGCGGGCATGGGCAAGGTCATGCCTATCTTCGCGCTCTTTGCCGGCGTCTTCGCCCTGTCCTCTTTGGCTTTCCCCGGCACAAACAGCTTCATTGGCGAGTTCCTGGTGCTTAGCGGCGGCTTTGCGGTTTCCAAAGCGATGATGGTCTGTGTCGTGCCGGGGGTCATTCTTGCCGCTGCTTATATGCTTCGGATGCTCCAGAAGGTCGCTTACGGGGGCACTCGAAATCCGGACCATTCGCATCTGAGCGATCTCGGCGTGCGCGAGGTCGTCACATTGGCGCCCCTGCTGGTGCTGGTTTTCTGGATTGGGCTGCATCCCGCGCCTCTGACACGGGTCATGGAGGCCAGTGTCCAACATCTCATGGAACAAACTCACCCCGCCACCGGGCTGGCCGTCCTGGACCCAAAATGAAACAGGCGCATTGCTATGCTCTTTGTAGGAGACGACGTAAGGAGTCTCTGATCCGCAACTCCCGGGTGAAGCAAAGGCGGCCGACAGACATCCTTTATCAGAGACTCCTCACGTCGTCTCCTACAAAGGTTTGGAACCGACTAAACCCATGACGAATTCCACCATCCTGCTTTTTTTGCCTGAGACGGTCCTCCTGCTAGGGGCCTTGGTATTGTTCTGTTTGAGTTTAGGCGAATCCCAGACGAGCAAAACCCGGGTTGCTGCGCTCGTCATTGTCGGCTTCTCCATTGCATCTTGCCTGTTTTGCTTCGGCCAGGAAGGCGCTCTTTTTTATGGCGCCTATCGGGTGGACCTGTTTTCCCAGGTGCTCAAGCTGGCCCTGAGTGGTGGACTGCTGCTGATCCTGTTGCTAGGCGGCAACCTTTCGGATATCCGCGACGATGTTAAACCGGAGTACTACCTGTTCCTGACCATCAGTGTCAGCGGGTTGACGATGCTGGTCAGTTGCATCGACTTGATTACTTTGGTGGTAGCCCTCGAGATCTCCGCGTTCCCCCTCTATCTCATGGTCCCCATGCGGCGCGAACGCCAGGGCCAGCGCAGCCAAATGGAGTCCGCTATTAAGTACATCATGTTCGGCGTGGCGGCCAACGGCGTGATGTTCTTTGGGATGAGTTACCTCTTTGGCCTGACCGGGACAACATCCTTGCCGAGCCTGTTGCTCAGGCTCCAGCCGGTCATCCATTCGCCCCTGGCGATCGTCGGCCTGGCCATGATGCTCGTCGGTCTTTACTACAAACTCGCCATCTTCCCATTCCATTTCTGGACGCCGGATGTGTACCAAGGCGCCGCCAATGAGACCGCCGGCTTGATAGCGTCCCTGCCCAAAATCGGCGGGGTGGCGGTGCTGGTCCGCTTTGTGTCTTTGGCGACACCGGACCACACGACGATCGCCTTGCTCCTGACCGTCCTGGCAGCCAGCTCGATGTTCTACGGCAACCTCATCGCCTTGATGCAAAAGGATTTCAAACGCATGCTCGGCTTCTCCGGCATTGCCCACGCCGGCTATGCCTTGATGGGATTGGTCGCCCTGGACGAAGCCGGTTACTCTGCTGCCCTCTATTATATCATCGGCTATGTGCTGATGGTCCTGGCGTGCTTTGTTGTCATCTGCAAAGTCTCCCGCGACGGCTCGAATGTGCGCATCGAGGAATTAGCCGGCCTGCACCGCCGGGCGCCTTTGCTGGCGCTGACGCTGGCCGTCGGGGTGTTTGCCCTGGCGGGCATGCCGCCTTTCGTCGGCTTCATGGGCAAGCTGACCCTGCTCTCCGCCGCCTTGGCCAAGGGCCATCTGGCGCTGGTTATCATCGCGGTCGTCAATGCTGCCATTGCTATTTATTACTATTTGGGCGTCGTACGCGAGGCCTGGTTCCGTGACCCCGGCGAGTTGCCGCCGATCAGGCTGGATTGGCCGACTCGCGTCCTGTGTGTTCTGCTCATTGGAGGCATTCTTGCCCTGGGCGTTGTGCCGGCCCGCGTGCTGGATACCATCTCGACATCGGTCGCCCGGGCAAACCTCACGCCCTCAACCGCTGTCCTGGCAGTCGAAGTTAAATCGAAGGAAATGAAACCCGCTCCACCATAAACCCATAACCCATCTGTCCCATGAGCGAGACTGGCGCAACGAACTTGAACTCGAAATACGCCTGGCGCGAATTAACCCGCCAGGGATTGCCAAAACGCTCCGCATCCGAACGAGCGGCTGATTTTCTCGAAATCTACGGGCTCTATGATGAGGCCACCGCCCGTGAACAGGCCAGCCGCTGCATCCAATGCCCCAACCCCAGTTGTGTGATGGGATGCCCGCTGTGCAACCCTATCCCCGAATGGATGCTGCTCACCGCTGAAGGCCGCTTTCTGGAAGCCGCGGCAGTCCTGGGTTCGGTCACCAACATGGCCGAAATCTGCGCCCGGGTCTGCCCGAGCGACCATCTCTGCGAGGGAGCCTGCATCCTGGAATCGATTTCGGAGCCGGTTTCCATCCAGGGCCTCGAACAGTTTCTCATCGAGTATGCCTTTGCCCATGGCCAGGTCGATGCCAGCACCGCTCCGCCCAACGGGCTGAAGATCGCGGTTCTGGGCTCCGGCCCGGGCGGCCTCGCCTGCGCCGAGGAGCTGGCAAAGAAGGGCTACGCGGTCAGCATTTTTGATTCCGATGTGGTTCCGGGCGGGTTGTTGGTCAACGGCGTTCCGGCTTTCAAGCTGGACCAATCCATCGTTCAACGCCGCATCGATTTGTTGAAAAAGCGCGGGGTTGCGTTTTGCCTCGGCCTGAAACCAGGAAAGGATATCACCCTTGCGCAATTGCGAACCGGTTTCGACGCCGTGATGATCGGGATCGATTGGCGCCAGGCGCGCCCACTCGATGTGCCGGGTGCGGAACTCAAAGGGGCCATCCAGGCGCTGCCCTTTCTTTTGCAAAAGAATACGTCGATTCCCCTGCAACTGTCCGCGCTGGACATCACCGGCCAGCGGGTGGTCGTTTTGGGCGCAGGCGACACCGCCATGGATTGTTTGCGCGCTGCCATCCGGTACGGAGCGCGTGAGACCCTTTGTGTCTATCGCCGGGGCGAGCGCGAAATGCCCTGCTCGAGGCAGGAATATCGCAATGCCCGCGAAGAAGGGGCGCGGTTCCTCTTCCAGGCGGCGCCCGTCGCCGTACTCGGACGCGGCACCGAGTCGGTGTCCGGTTTGCGCCTGATCCGCACCCGGCTCGAATCGGCAGGGACCGAACGGCTCAGCTTTAGCCCTCAACCCGGAACGGAATTTGAGATAGACGCCGATTGCGTGATCCTGGCATTGGGATTTATGCCGGCGCCTTCCTCGGAGGATGATGATTTCAACATGCTCGCAAGGAACGATTGGGGGGGCCTTGCCGTCGATTCAAACCTCATGACCTCGATGCCGGGAGTTTTCGCCGGTGGCGACATCGTGCGCGGGCCCACTTCGATTCTGCACGCCGTGCGCGATGCGCGCCTGGCAGCCGCCCGCATTCATTCTTATCTGGCTCAAACCTCTCCGCCCAGCCCGTGAGCGGATGTGGGTGGCCACGGGGAATCCCGCCACCTGCAGCCAGAGATCGGCTTGCTTGAGCCGGCGGCGCCGACCCTCCGGTCAACTCGGCAACGAAAAGATAACCCTCCAAACGGTCGCAATTTGGTAAACAGAGTCCTAGGCAACCCTCCAAAGCGACAGAGGACTGACGCAGTTTACGACCCTTCGCGCGGACAAGAACCCTTGACGAGGACTGTGGTAGTGAGTATGGTCAAACGTTCGTTTTAAACGAGCGTTTAACATGAAATGACACCCGCAGCCGAACAATGCCGGCGAGAGCGAATCCTGGATGCCGCTGAACAGGCCTTTGCCGAGCATGGCTTTGCCGGGGCGTCGTTGCGCCACATTGTGCTGGAGGCGCAGGTGAATCTGGCGACGGTTTACTATTACTTCCAATCCAAAAACGGTTTAATGGAAGCGGTGCTCAAGCGGCGCTTTGGTCCGCTGCGGGCAGAGCACCTCGAACTGCTGCGGAGGCTCGAAGGCGCCGCAGCAGGCCGGCCGCTCATGGTGGAGCAGATACTCGAAGCGATGCTCCTGCCGCCATTGCGCCTTGCGGTAAAGTCCTCCCCCGGTCCCCAGGCAGTGAGGCGGCTGCTGGGGCGCATCGTGACGGAGCCGGACCCGGAGACACAGAAGATTCTTCGCAGCCAGCATGCGGATGTGCGGGAAGCCTTTCTCAAGGCGCTTCGGGCGAGTCTGCCGCGCGTGCCGGAAGCCAATCTGCGCTGGCGCCTGGAATTTGTGTGGGGCGCGCTGGCGTTCATCCTGTGCAACCCGCACAAACTCGAACAGGAGACCCACGGCGCTTGCAATCCCGTCGATACCGAGCGGGTGCTCGCGGAGATGATCCGATTCTTCTCGCCGGGCTTTTGCGCGGAGACAAGCGGGGAAGCTCGCCCCAGACGGCCCAGGGTTTTGCACGCCTCGAAACTCCAAATCCGAAAATCTTGATCGCCAGCCACGTCAACCGAAACAAATTTATGAGAAATTTTATCGTTCACGCCTTGATCATCGGCAGCTTGGCCCCGCTTCTGAGCGCGTGCGCGCCAAACAAGCCGCCGGCCAGTCCACCGCCTTCCAAAGTCACTGTGAGCCATCCCCGCACCGAGGTCGTCACCAATTGGGATGAGTATCCGGGCCACATTGAGGCCGTTGAGACCGTCGAATTGCGCCCGCGTGTTTCGGGTTACCTGGAATCCATCCATTTCGAAGATGGGACCGAGGTCAAGGCGGGTGACCTGCTGTTCGTGATTGACCCCAAGCCCTACCAGGCGGACCTGGACCGCGCTTCTGCCGAGAGGCAGCAGGCCGAAACTCGTCTGGAATTAGCCCGGAGCGACCTGCGCCGTGCAGAAAGTTTGCGTGGAACCAAAGCGATTTCCGAGGAGGAGTACGACAGCCGGAACAAGGCCGTGCGCGAAAGCGAGGCGGCCTTGGCTGCATCGCGCGCAGCAGAATCGACCGCTCAGCTCAACCTGGATTACACCCGTATTACAGCCCCGGTCAGCGGCAAAATTGGCCGCCGCCTCGTAACGGTCGGCAATCTCGTTCAACTGCAGGGCAACAGCGGCGCGACGGTCCTGGCCACCATCGTCTCGATGGACCCGATCTACTGCTACTTTGATGTGGACGAAGGGGCCTTTCTGAAATACCGCGCCAAAATGAAGCAGGCTACTAACTCCGACGAACAGGGCGGTGGCGCCCTCTGCGACCTGCAATTGGCTGACGAGGAGACTTTCACTCATCGTGGGCGGCTCGACTTTTTTGATAACCAGGTCAACCCGCAGACCGGCACAATTCGGCTGCGCGCCGTTTTTCCAAATGCGGACCGAACTCTGGTGCCGGGAATGTTTGCTACCCTGCGGGTGCTGGCCGGCGCCCCGGAACCGGCGATGCTCATCCCGGACGTGGCCGTATTGTCCGACCAGGGATACAAATACGTTTATATTGTCGGCAATGAGGGCACCGTTCAGGCGCGTCCTATCTCGACGGGCCGCAACTATGGTTCACTACGGGCAGTCACGAAGGGCTTGGCGCCGGACGATCAAGTTGTAATCAACGGGCTGTTAATGCTCCGGCCCGGGGCCAAAGTGGATGTGGAAGGAAAGGGACAGGAGCCGGCTGTCAGGGCCGGCGCATCGGGTGGCAGCCAGGAAGGTCACCAACCCGCAACCGGTGAACCGAACCGCAAATCCTGAAGCGAGGCCCCAGTGAAATTCTCCCATTTCTTCATCCGCCGGCCTGTCTTCGCGTCGGTCTTGTCCATCTTCATCGTTCTGCTGGGTGTGATCGGCCTGTTCACATTGCCTGTCGCCCAGTATCCGGAAATCACGCCCCCAACTATTTTCGTCCAGGCCACGTATCCCGGGGCCAATGCCGAAACGGTCGCCGATACGGTGGCGACTCCGCTCGAAGAGCAAATCAACGGCGTCGAGAACATGCTTTACATGTCGGCACAATGCAGCAGCGATGGGTCGATGCGCCTTTCAGTGACGTTCAAAGTGGGGACCGACCCGAACACAGCCCAGGTGCTGGTCCAAAACCGGGTTGATGGCGCCTTGCCGCGGCTGCCTGAGGAGGTGAGAACGTTGGGTGTGATCACGCGCAAACGCTCCCCGACCATTGCCATGCTGGTCAGCCTGATTTCTCCCTCGGGCAAGTACGACCCTGTTTATTTGAGTAATTACGCCTACCTCCACGTGCGGGACGTGCTCGCGCGGTTGCCGGGCGTCGGTGATTCGATCATCTTCGGCGCGCGCGACTATTGCATGCGCATTTGGATCGATCCGAACAAGGCCTCGGCGCGGAGCCTGACAGCCAGCGACATTGTCTCGGCTATTCGCAGGCAGAATATCGAAGTGGCGGCGGGTCTCGTTGGTCAGGCGCCCCAGCCGCCAGGCAACCTCTTCCAACTGGCTGTCCGGACCAAAGGCCGCCTTGTCACACCCGCTGAATTCGAAGACATCGTGCTCAAGGCCCAGCCAGACGGCCAAATCACCAGGCTTCGTGATGTGGCCCGTGTTGAGTTGGCCGCCAACGATTACAGCATCGACAGCAAGCTTGATGGACGGCCGGCTGCAGCGATTGCCCTGTTCCAGCAACCCGGCTCGAACGCCATTGAGACGGCCAATGCCATCGAGGCGGCCATGCGCGAGCTGAAGAAGGACTTCCCTGATGGCCTCGATTACCGCATTGCCTACGACACCTCCGCCTTCATCCGGGAATCCATCCGGGCGGTCCTTCATACCCTGATTGTTGCAATCATCCTGGTAGTTTTTGTTGTGGTGTTGTTCCTGCAGAATTGGCGGGCTTCCCTGATCCCCCTGATATCGGTTCCCGTCTCGCTCATAGGGACGTTTGCGGCGATGACCGCGTTTGGATTTTCCATCAATAATCTCTCTTTGTTCGGCCTGGTGCTGGCGATCGGGATCGTTGTGGATGACGCCATCGTGGTAGTCGAGAATGTCGAGCGCCATATCGCCGAAGGGCTCTCGCCGGTTGCCGCAACCCACAAGGCGATGGACGAAGTGAGCGGGGCGGTCGTGGCAATCGCGTTGGTACTGAGCGCGGTGTTTATCCCCACAGCGTTCATCAGCGGAATCACGGGTAAATTCTACCAGCAATTTGCCCTAACTATCGCAGTTTCAACGCTCATCTCCGCCTTCAACTCGCTCACGCTCAGCCCGGCTCTGGCGGCCTTGTTGCTCCAGCCTCATCACGCCCCAAAGGATTTCATCGGACGCGCCATGCACGCCTCGGTGGATTGGCTCTTTCGCGGGTTCAACCGCCTTTTCGAGGGCGGGCGGGCTGGGTACGTCCGGGCGCTTTCGAGGGTGCTGCGTCATTGCGGCGTTACCATGGTTCTTTACGCAGGCTTGCTGGCGTTGACCTGGTTCGGTTTTCAGCATGTGCCCACCGGCTTCATCCCCTCACAGGATAAGGGCAGCATTTTTTGTTACCTCCAGCTTCCCGATGGCGCCTCGCTTCAACGCACTGAGGCGGTCAGCAAGCGGGTGCTGGATTTGGTCCAACACACTAAAGGTATCGCGGCGGTGTCCGAGTTCGCCGGTCTGTCGCTGGTTTCGCTGGGCAACAGTGCGAATGCCTCGAGCATGTTCATTCGCCTGAGTCCATTTGAAGAACGGGTCCAGGAGGGACTCACCGCCGATGTAATTATTAATAATCTAAGGCATACGATCGCAGCAGCCGATATCCAGGAGGCCTATGTGGGGGTTTTCGGCACCCCGCCAGTGGACGGGCTTGGAATTCTTGGCGGATTCAAATTGCAAGTCGAGGACCGCAGCGATCTCGGCTACAGCGCGCTACAGACAGCCACCTACCAACTGGCCGGCGCCGCCGCCCGTGACTCGCGGATTTCCGGTGCCCTCTCGACTTTCCGCGCCAGTGTGCCGCAGGTTTATCTCGATGTCGATCGGGCCAAGGCCGAGTCGATGCAGGTGCCCTTGGACACCGTGTGGGATACCCTCTCCATTTATCTGGGCTCCCTTTACGTAAACGACTTCACCCTCTATGGCCGCCCGTACCACGTCACGGCCCAAGCCGACGCCCCATTCCGCGCCAGGCCCGACGACGTAAAGAACCTCAAGACACGCAATGCCCGCGGCGAGATGGTGCCATTGGGAACTCTGGTTAAAATCAAGGATATCAATGCCCCGGTCCTGGTTGGCCATTACAATATGTTCCCGACCGCTGAGATCACCGGCAGCACGCCACCCGGCGTGAGCACCGGCGACGCTATCCAACTCATGAAGAGCCTGGCCGACCGGGTGCTCCCGCGCGGCATGACCATCGAATGGACTGAATTAACCCTCCTGCAAATCCTGGCCGGCAACACGGCTCTCTACATCTTCCCGTTGTGTGTGCTGATGATGTTTCTGGTGCTGGCCGCCCAATACGAAAGCTGGTCGCTGCCCCTGGCCATTATTCTCATCGTGCCGATGTGCCTGCTCTTCGCTATTGGGGGAGTGTGGCTTCGCAGGCTCGATAACAATCTCTTCACCCAAATTGGACTAGTGGTCTTGATGGGATTAGCCTGTAAAAACGCCATTCTCATCGTTGAATTTGCCAAACAACTCCAGGATGCTGGCCGCAATAGAACCGAAGCGGCCATCGAGGCCTCACGCCTGCGCTTGCGTCCAATCCTGATGACATCGTTTGCCTTTACCTTTGGCGTCATCCCGCTGATGCTTTCGCACGGCGCCGGGGCAGAAATGCGGGTATCAATCGGGACTGCTGTCTTTTTCGGAATGCTGGGGGTCACCTTCTTCGGCGTAGTGCTCACCCCGGTGTTTTATGTCACCATCCGCCGCCTCCTGGAACACAAAACCAAATCGAGCACGCAAACCGTGCCCGAAAACACGCTGCCCGCTATATGAACGAGTTGAAACCCTTTCGTCCACGTGCTGACTTTTCGGCCTTTCGCGTTCTGTTCTCCAAATCCTTTGGCCTCCTGGCCTCCTTATCGCTTGCCCTCGGCGGTTGCGCGTTTGGACCCAATTTCCATCCACCTCAAACCACGGTGGATTCCGGGTTCGCCAATGGGGAGCAGACTAATCTTAGTTCTGGCCGAATCGCGGTCGATTGGTGGCACGGGTTCAAGGATGCCCAACTGGACGGACTGGTGGAGCACGCGCTCAGCGCCAACCAGGATTTGCGCATCGCCACCGCGCGCGTGCAGGCGGCCCGCGCTCTGCGCATGGGCGCCATTGCCGACGAATTGCCCGTCATCAACGCGACTGGTAGTTACTCGAAATCCGTTTTTAGTGAGGAAACCACCCCGTTCCCTCTCTCCCGCTCCCAACGCGAACTCGATCTCTACAGCGTCGGCTTTGATGCTACATGGGAACTGGATATTTTCGGCAGAGTCCGGCGTTCAATTCAAGCCAGCAATGCCGAACTGCGCGGAACCATAGCGAATCGGCAGGACGTGCTGGTCACCATGATTTCCGAGCTGGCGAGGAATTATTTCGAATTGCGCGGTGGACAGAATCAATTGGCCGTTGCGCGCCGCAACGCCGCCAACCAGCAAGAGACCTTGGATGTGGCGGAAGCGAAATTTAAGGCGGGCCGCGCTACCGAACTCGACACCGCTCGTGCCCGGGCGGAGTTGAACTCGACTCTGGCCAGTATCCCATCACTCGAGGGGGCGATTAAACATTCCATTCACCGGCTCAGTGTCCTGACCGGACAACAACCGCAGGCCCTGGCGCCCGAGCTTTCAGAGCCAGCCCCGATTCCCGCGTTGCCGGCCCTGGCTAACATCGGCGACCCAGCCAGTCTGCTTCGAAGGCGCCCGGACATTCGCGCGGCGGAAAGCGCGCTGGCTGCAGCCACCGCCCGTATCGGTATTGCCACGGCAGACCTGTTCCCGCGCGTCACATTCAATGGGAATCTGGGTTTCTCGGCAAACACCATTGGCCGGCTCGGCAAACCCGCGACAGATTCCTACGCCTTCGGTCCTCAAATTACCTGGGCGGCGCTCGACTTTGGACACGTGCGCGCCCGGATTCGAGCCTCTCACGCCCAGGCCGACGCCGAGCTTGCTTTTTATCAAAAAACCGTGCTAACCGCGCTTGAAGAAACAGAAAACGCGCTGGTTGATTTCGGTCGCGAACAGGCCCGGCGTGAGTACCTGCGCCAGTCCGTGGATTCGGCAACGCAAGCCGTGGCCCTGGCTCGCCAGCGTTACGAAAGCGGCATAGCCGAGTTTCTTCCGGTCCTGGATGCCGAACGGACTCAACTCGAAGACGAGGCGCAGTTAGCCCAAAGCGAGACCCGCACCGCTACCAGTCTTGTGGCCATCTATAAAGCTCTGGGCGGCGGTTGGGAAATCGAGCAACCCAAGCAAATCGCCCAGCGCCAGCCCCGATAGATCCCGCTGCCGGAATGTCTCGGAGCTGTTTTAAAAATGGCGAGACTTCTCTCCTCGTCGTCCTGAGAGCCGCCCCGCATTGACAATCCAGGCATTCTCAGGCTTCGTGATGAAGCATGATTCGAAAGACCCAATGCTGCAAAAAAGGACCCCGCGGGATTTTAAAACAAGCTCTCAATGCGCTGTGCCTTCTGCTCATCGCCACCAATTCTTCGGCTTTTGCCGGCCCTGACGACCCCAGCCCCTTTGGCGTCGGCTCTTCAGCCGAAGCTTCGGGCCGTTACGGCGCTTGGATGCCTAAGATGGCCGCTGCCGGTGCTAAGTGGGTCCGGATCTTCCCGTCTTGGGAACAAATCGAACCCTCTCCGGCAACGTGGAGATGGTCCCTAATGGATTCAATTCTCAATACCGCTGCGGCCAATCGGCTCAACGTGAGCGGGTCGGCGATTACAGCAGTGCCTCGTCCGTCTCGATTGTGATGGATAAGCCTGAAGTCGCCAAAGGACTGCACCTGCTTAATCCGGATGCGCTCCCGGAGGTGACCGTTGACGGAGTCACCGCTCGCGACTGCAGCAAAACCCCGGGGATCGCATTTGCCGTAGATCCGAATTTCCTATCTTATACCCACACCCCCATCCAAATCAGAGCTATCGTGCGAAAGATATCGGCTGCCGATCACCCCGGCTTTAACTTGAAATACGAATCTGCTGCAGGGCGCAAGGGCATCGGGTGGAATTCGGGTCCGGGCGCAGACAAATGGCGCACACTCACATGGAATATTGCCGATGACGAATTCGTCGGCAGTTGGGCGTACCATTTCTCCTTTGACTCGGACTCGACGAATAACAGCAGGTACTACCTGCGGGAGGTCACGATAACGAAGCTCATTCCGGAAGCGGCCCTGGAGCCGCGATAGTTTACAAAGCAGGCTCAAGTCCCTTTGGCTTTGCGGTCGGCAATAGCTTCGGCAAACCACACGACCTCGTCCAGAAAAACAGCAGCGCGTTTTTCATAGGCAGAGTCATTTGGGGTGCCATCCTCACGAAAACTGTCTTGAACATGCGACACCGCGAGGTTTTCAGGTATTGGGAAAGCGCCCATCCCAAGAGTCACTAACCGGAGCTGTGCCAGGCAATTGATGCCGCCGAAGCCGCCCGCTGAAGCGGTCACAATGCCGACCGGCTTGCGCTCATACTCGGGAAGCAGGTAATCGAGCGCATTCTTGAGAACGCCGGGATAACCATTGTTGTACTCGGGCGTGACGATGACGAACGAATCGGCGCGGCCAATTTTTTCACCAAACTCCCTCAAGCGCGGTGGTGGGTCGCTGCGCCGATGCAGCCGTTCCTCCATAATCGGGAAATCGAAGTCAAGCAGGTCCAGCAATTCCGTCTCAACTCCCTGGCGCACCTTCAATCGCGCGAAAACAAAACGCGCTACCTTGATGCTTTGCCGATCACGGCGCGTGCTCCCGGCGATTATAGGGATGTACAGCAATCAGTTCCTGTTTGGGTTTTCTTGTTCCATTAAAGTAGGCGGGAAATGCTGCCGTGCAAGCCGAATTTCCTGACTTCCTGACTCTTCTACATCTGCACTCATTGCGGGAGCGCAAGCACGCAAGCATAGACTTGGTGTGGACAATTCGAGCGAGGCGTAATATTTTCCTGGGCATGGTGAGTTCCCCCAGCGCATTAAGGCAGGGCATAACCGGAGCTCACGCAAGGCTTTAAAGGCATCAACACCTGTGAACCTCTACGTCGGCACCAGCGGTTACTCTTATAAGGAGTGGAAGGGGACGTTTTACCCAGAGGACTTGCCTGAAAAGCAAATGCTCCGCTTTTATGGCGCGCGATTTCGAGCTGTCGAAATCAACAACACGTTCTACCGGATGCCCAAGGAATCCGTCTTGGAGGCATGGGGGAGCGAAGTGCCTTCAGATTTCAAATTTGTGCTTAAAGCTCCGCAGCGGATTACTCACATGCAGCGGCTTAAGGACGCCGGCGATTCAGTGGCGTATCTGCTCAAAGTGGCCGCGGCACTGAAGGAACGATTGGGACCGCTGCTGTTTCAGTTGCCCCCCTACCTAAAGAAGGATTTGCCCCGGTTCCGCGATTTTCTGGGGCTGCTGCCGCGCCAACCGGGGGCCGCTTTCGAGTTCCGCCACCAATCCTGGTTCGACCCTGAGATTTTCGATCTATTGCATCAGCATCAGGCCGTGCTCTGCATCGCCGAGGCGGAAAATGACCTGGAGATTCCCTTTGTATCAACGGCGGACTGGGGTTACATGCGATTGCGGCGTCCTGATTACGGCGATGCGGCGCTGAAGGCATGGGCCAAACGAGTCAAACAGCAGCAGTGGCGGGAGGCCTTCGTTTTCTTCAAACATGAGGAGGAAGGCAAGGGGCCCGAAATGGCCCGGAGGTTCCTTGAGCAGACCGCATTGGATTGATCGTAAACTCTGGTTCTCAATGTCGCCACCCTCCTCTCAAATAGCCCAGATCGGGAAACGGAAACTGGAACTGTCCAATCTGACAAAGGTTCTTTACCCGGGCGAGGGCATCGTCAAGGCGCACTTGGTCGAGTATTATCTTAAGATTGCGCCCACAATCCTGGCCCACGTCAAAGGGCGGCCCCTTTCGCTGGTGCGGTTTCCGGACGGGATAGATGGAGAATCGTTCTTTCAAAAGAACCGTCCGAATTGGGCGCCCGATTGGCTGGACCATGTGATACTCGGGGATGAGAAAAAGGATTACATTATTGCAACCGAAGAAGCTTCGCTTGTTTGGCTGGCAAACCTGGCCTGCATCGAATTGCACCAAATGCACGCGCGCGCCCCGCATTTTGACACACCTGACTACATCGTGTATGACCTCGATCCGCCGGAGGATTTTAGGTTTCAGGACGTTGCCGCACTGGCGCTCGAATTCAAAGAACACCTCGAGCCATTCGGGTATCATGCCTTCGTAAAGACCACCGGCCGCAAGGGCGTGCATGTGGTCACCCCGATTGAGCCGAAATGGGAATTCCAAAAGGTCTTTGAAGCAGCCAAGGCCGTCGCCCAGCCATTTGCGGATTCTCACGCTTCAATCGTGACCTTGCAGATAAAGAAAGAATACCGAAAAGGCAAAGTACTCCTGGATATTTATCGCAATCGGCAATCGCAAACCATTATCTCGGCATACAGCCTGCGCGGACTCGCCGGCGCACCGGCTTCCACCCCGCTGACTTGGGAAGAATTGGGCTCGGTCGAAAACCCGAAGATATTGGATATTCACAATGTGCCGCAACGCATCTTGCAAAACGGCGATCCCTGGGAAGTAATCGACGCTTATGCCACCCCCCTCCACACCGATAAGAAAATCACCAGACCCTTGCTGAAAATACTCAAGCCGGCCCGAACGCGCAAAACCCCTCAGCAGCTTTCCCAATACTCCCGCAAGCGCAGCTTTGATAAAACACCGGAGCCGCCGCCGGTTCAAATTGCTGGAGACGGGAGCGCGTTTGTAGTTCATCGGCACCATGCCTCCCGCCTGCATTATGATTTGCGCTTGGAACAAAACGGTCTGCTGAAGTCCTGGGCTGTGCCCAAAGGTCTGCCACCCAGGCCGGGTATCCTGCGGCTGGCGGTTAATGTCGAGGATCACCCTTTGGAATACGTGAATTTCGAAGGGGCCATCCCCAAAGGTCAATACGGCGGCGGTATGATGTGGAAATTTGCGCAAGGGCGCTACGAAATCAGCAAACAGAAAAAGGATGGATTTTATTTCCGCCTGCAATCCCGCGAGTTGAATGCCGAATACCGCATCCATCACACAAAAGAAAACCAGTGGCTCCTCGAGCGGGTGGACACCCCCCAACTGGATTGGCTGCGCGACCCCGTTCAGCCCATGCTGGCTCGAGCGTTCGATAAACCACCCGCCTCGACGGATTATCTTTACGAAGTGAAATGGGATGGCATTCGCGCCATGGTCGCCCTGGATGAAGGCGAACTAAGGATTCATGGCCGGAACGGGCTGGATATCACCACACAATTTCCCGAATTGCAGGTCCCGGAGCAAGCCTTCCGGGCAACC
>DASYZB010000145.1 GCA_035946615.1 Verrucomicrobiia bacterium | reverse complement strand
CATCCGAACTGAATCAAACCAAATCTCACCAAATGTAACTGCAACCCGCGGCGGTCCCGATAGCCCAACCGTCCTCTTCCTCCGTGCCCCCGTGGTTTAGTCCCCTCCTGTTCAGTCTTCCCACCGACCCGCCCACCGGTCACCGGTTGCACCAAATTGCAGTTAGTTGCGCGAAATTGCAGCAAATTGCGCCAAATTGCACTTCGCTCATTTTGCCCCACCCCTTCCGTTGTCTATCGGCCATTGGTTATTGGCCAGTGCCTCCCCCCCAGTCTGCTCTTCCCCAAAAAACCGGAGTCAACCTGTGGTTTGTCTCCCCCCCCGACTTTCTTCTTTCTTTGCGTTCTCTACGTTCCTTCGCGGCAACTTCCTCGGATAGCCTCGGATAGGGTGAAGACATATGAAAACCACCACCGCCTCGATCTGGCCCGGACCTACCAACGCCCGGACCGCTCCTCCCCAAGCTCCGATCCTTGGATGTTCAAAGTTGAATGTTCGATGTTCATACAATGAACAACCACACGCGCTCTCCATTCAACCCGCGCCCACCTCTCTCGATTTCGGTAACCATTCGCTAACCATGCTGCGGACTCTGCCACGCCCCCACCCGCCCCGGCGGCGTTTGCCTGTTGACATTCCATCTTCCTTGGATTGAACTAAGGAATAATCCAGCGAGCTTTTGCCGCCTCCGGACAGTCTCGGCGCAATCGAGGATGAGTGGAGTTTTGTGCGGACAAAAGGGTCGCTGAAATGTATGGAATCGCACCTTTCTGAGGAAGCATTGTGGGCCGCCTCCCTGGCGGCCCGCCTGCGCCTTGTGCAGGCCAACTTTGCCGACGACGATGGCGCGGCAAGGCGTGACTTCATTGCCCAGGAGCTCGAGCGCGCTTTGAAAGGGTCCGTCCCGGAGAAACGCAAGGCCCTCCTGGAAGCCCTGGCACTCAGGTTCCCAACCTGCCACGGCGGCGCAGCTCCCACCATCGTTCAGGTTGCTGCCCCGGGCCAGGAAACCCCTCTGACCCCCGAACAACTCCTCGAACGTCTCCTGGAACTGCTTCCTTCCCTGCCGGCTGACCTGCGCGCACAATTTACCAATCGCCTCAAGCAGGCCGGGCTTATCCCAGAGCAGACCGACGGCGCCATTCAGTTGACCCCCGAGTTGCACAAACGCCTCGGCCTCGATGGGGCTCAAGCCTTCGGAACCCAGCGCGCGGGCAAGGCCTTGACCATGCTCTTTGATATGGTCCTGACCCTGGACCAGCTCGTGTGGACTTTGTGGAAGCAGGTCGCCCCCAAATCCATGGTGCGACGAGAAGGGGACCTGGCGAAATTATCGGGTCAGTACCTGGCCGGCAGCCAGGAGGTCTCCACCGCGCAATTGCTCCAACTCCTGGAACGCAGCCGCAAACTGGTAGCCGGCTTGCTCGGGGCCGTTGGCCGCGCCGGCACCTCCTACGCGCGCGAGCGGGCCAAACTCTTCGACCCCGAGGCGATAGAAGCCGCCGCCCGCAGCGAGAAAAAAGTCTTCGAGAGCCTCGAGTATGCCTGCTGGCGCAAATACGTGCAGCTTTGCAAGGAGTATGGCGCCGAAGCCGCCATCGAGAAAAGTCTCCAGGAATCCATGGCGCGCGCCGCCGAGACCCTCATCATGGGCCGGCCCATGGGTTAAAACGTATGTCTGTAGAAATTCATTGGCACGAAGGGTTGTTCCTGCAGCCACACCATCTGCAGCGGATGCAGAAAGGCGTCCAGGAGAATGTCCAGTCCGAGCGCAAGCTGGCCTGGAGTTACCCCTATGGCCTGATCGAAGCCCGCCTCTCCCGGGATGAACTCGAGAACATGCGGATTCGCTTCGACCGTCTCCGGGCCATTATGCCCAGCGGCCAAATCATCGATTACCCCGATATGGCCGAGTTGCCCTCGCTCGATATCAAACAGGCCCTCGCCAAGAGCGCCGCTGGCTTCCGGATTTTCCTCGGTGTCCCCTTATGGCAAAACGCCCGCGCCAATACCGTCAAAATCGGCCCTGACTCCGACACCCGCGCCAAACTCCTCTACCGCATCGGCGAGGTCGAGTGTACCGACGAAAATACCGGCGAGAACCCCAAGCCCGTCCAGATCCGCAAAATTAACTCGCGCCTCATGTTCGAGCACGAGGATACCGCAGATATGGAACTGCTCCCTCTGATGCGGGTCTTGCGCGCTGCCGGCGATGAGGTCGGCCTGCCTCGCCAGGACCCCGAGTATGTCCCCCCCTGCTTTCTGCTTTCCGGTTCGCCTGTGCTGCGGGAGATCGTGCGAGACCTCGTCAGCCAGGTCGAGGCCAGCCGCAAGGAATTGGTCGTCCAGTTGGCCCGGGGCGGCTTCAGCCTCGAAACCATGCGCGGAGTCCAGTTCGAGCAATTGATGCGACTGACCACCTTGAACCGCGCAAGTGGCCGGCTGCCTTCCCTGTTTCAAGCCCAGAACGCAACACCGTTCCTGATGTATGTCGAATTTCGCGGGCTCCTGGGCGAACTGGCCGCCTTGCACCCGGACCGGGACGAATTCGATGCCTCTCCATACGACCACGATAATCCGCTGCCGGTCTTTAAGGAGCTTTCATCCAAAATCCGCTCGTTCCTCCGCGGAGCCGTGGCGCCAAGCTACCTCAAATTGGCTTTCAAAGAGCTCAACGGCATTTTAACCGCAACCCTCCTGCCCGAGCACCTGGCCCAGCCCAACGCCTATTACCTGGGCATTAAGTCCAAGCTGGACCCGCTCCTCCTGGGACGCTACGTGGAAGACGGCGACAAATTCAAGCTCATGCCCCAGAGCCTGGCCACCCGCGCGATTCGCGGCATCGCCTTGAAAGAGGAGCGCCATCCCCCGCTCGAATTGCCCGCACAATCTGACCTGCATTACTTCCGCCTGGACCGCACTGCGAGCGAACGGATGTGGCAGCAGGTCGCCTCCGAAAAATCTACCACGATCCGCTGGACCGGCAGCGAACTGGATTGGTCCGGAGCTGAATTTACCTTATACATGACCGTGCCTTCGGGCGCGCCCAAACCATGACACTCCTGGAATTAACCGAACCGCTCTTTCAATACGTTTGCCGGCTCAATCGCGTTGGCCGCAAGTCCGGCGTCGCCCCGACCGGCGAAACCACCTTCTTGACCAAAGGCGCCGCCCTGCCGCGCGGCGTGAGCCTCGATTACGCGGTCGTCCGCAGCGAGATCAAAGCCATCTTCGAGGACATGCAGCAACGGGCCGCGAGCGACTTCCGCCTGAGCAGCCAAATCAAAAAAGTCGAACTCCCCCTCCTGTTCTTCGTCGATGCTATCATCTCCGAAAGCGGCCTGCGCTTTGCCGCGCAATGGAATCAAAATCGCCTGGGATACGAACGCAATGAATTGGCCGGGGACGAGAAGTTTTTTGATTTGCTCGATGAGGATTTAAAGGACTCGAGCGACGAGGCCTCGGAGCGGCTGGCGGTGTTTTATGTCTGCATCGGCTTGGGTTTCAGCGGGATTTACTTCCGCCAGCCCGAATTGCTGCGCAAGACCATGTTCACCATCGCCCCGCGCATCAAGCGCTGGCTGGAAACCGATGAAATGGCCAAAATGTGCCCCGATGCCTACGAAGGCGTCGATACACGGGACCTGACGGAGCCCCCGAGCCGCAAGGTGTTGGTCATCAGCATGATTTTTCTCGCCCTGATTTTTGCCTGTGTCGCCTCCTATGTCTGGCTCTACCACAGGGCCAGGGCCGACCTCAATGATTCCTTCGCCGAGATCGCCAAACACCAGATCACGGCACAGCCCAAGTAACGCTTTTGTAGTATGGATAAATTCTCGAACTTGCCTTCACCGATAAAATGGTTTCTTGGGGCCACCGGCATTGTTGCCCTGGTGGGAGCCGGCGGCGCAGCCGGAAAAGGGAGTTGGAAACTGCTGTTGATATTTGCCGCCGTTCTTGTGGGTTTGCTGCTGCTTTTCGTGGGCGGCTATCTCTTGTGGCATTATTGGCAGCGCAAAAAGCAAAATGCCCGCCTGCGCGGTGAGTTGCAGCAGAGCACCACCGCCACTCCCCGCGGCATCTCGGCCACCGACATGGCCAAACTCGACAGCCTCCGCAAGAAATTCGAGGATGGGGTCGAGGCCTTCCGCTCGCGCGGCAAGGACCTCTACACCCTTCCCTGGTATGCCATCATCGGCGAACCGGGCTCGGGCAAAACCGAGGCAGTCCGCCATTGCAATGTGGGCTTCCCTCCCGGGATGCACGAAGGAGACAACGACACCGGCTATATGGGAGCGGGTGGAACCATTAACATGAATTGGTGGTTCACCAACTATGCCGTGTTGCTCGATACCGCTGGGCGTCTGGTCTTCGAAGACGTCAAGCCCGGCGAAACCAGTGAGTGGAAAGAGTTCCTCAAACTGCTCAAAAAGAACCGCCCTTATTGCCCCATTAATGGCCTGCTTCTGGTCATTCCCTCCGACAGCCTCATTAAGGACTCGGCCGACCAGATCGCCGCCAAGGCCGGCAAGATCGCCCAACAACTCGATGTCATTCAGCGCGTGCTGGATTTCCGCTTTCCGGTCTATGTTGTCATTACCAAGAGCGATAAGATCAACGGATTTCGCGAGTTCTTTGAAGGGTTGACCGACCCCCAGTTGCAGCATCAAATGCTCGGTTGGGCAAACCCCGAGCCGCTGGATTCACCGTTCAAACCCGAGATGGTCGAGAAGCACCTTGGCGTGGTGGCCGAGCGCCTGCGCCGGCGGCGGTTGGGTCTGATGCGTGACCCGGTGGCTGAAAGCGCTCCACGGCGCACCGATGAAGTCGATTCGCTCTATGCCCTGCCCAACAGCCTCCTGATGCTGGCCCCGCGCCTGCGTCGCTACCTCGAAACCATCTTCATGCCCGGTGAATGGTCTGCCAAACCGCTCTTCCTTCGCGGGATTTATTTTACCTCATCCATGCGGGAAGGCGCTGCCTTGGACCAGGAACTGGCCGAGGCGATTGGGATTGCCGCTGACGAACTGCCCGAAGGCAAGGTCTGGGAACGGGACCGGGCGTATTTCCTCCGGGACCTGTTCATGGACAAAGTGTTCAAGGAAAAGGGTCTCGTCACGCGCGCGACCAATACCAGCTCGATGTTGCGCCAGCGCCAGATGCTCCTTTATGCCAGTTGTTTCGTGGCGCTGATGGTCTTTGTTGTCGTCGCCTGGATCGGCATGCGCACCGTGCGCAGCCAGGTCAAGGACCGCGCTGATTATTGGGCCGCTGCCAAAGATACAGGATGGGATGACAAGGGCCTCTGGAACCGCTCGCTCTTCCGGCTCGAAGATGAAGGTAACTATTCCCTCGTCACCAACCGGTTCACCTTCGCGGACCAGAAAATGACCTTGGGCGAGTTCCACGAAAAACTCCGTGAGTTGTCGGAGAATGAAATTCAAGGGCGTTGGACCTCGCCGGGCCTGGCTGCGAGCTATAATCGCGACAGCAAACACGCCCAGCGTGTCATCTTCGAGACGGGTGTCCTTAAGCCGCTCCGCGACGCCCTCGATAAAACCATCCGCAACCCGGCTTTGGCTGCCATGCCCGATAAACTGCCGGACGCCCTGGCAGGCTTGATTCGCCTGGAATCGGACGTGCTCTCCCGGCGCGCCGGCGATACGGTTGAGATGGATAGCCACGCTGCAGCCAGTTTCCTGGGGCTCTTCTCCAAGTACGTCACCGGACAGAACGCCGCGGACGATACGAACCTCGTGGCGAGCATGGCCTGGACCTACTCCTCGAACCGCTTTGGACAAGGCGTCTGGCCACCTGCCTGGCTTTCTGAGACAACCACTAATCATGGCGTGGCCACCAATTCCCTCCTCCAGGCCGGCCTGGATTCTTGCATCCGCACCGCCACCAACACCATCCGCAACGTCGCCACCAACTGGACTCAGATTGCCGACCTGCGCGCCACCTTCGATACTTTCAATCGCGCCGAGAAAGATTTCTTTAGCGCCTCCAAAGCGGCAGACGCTGACCGCGCCAGAAGCGCCCTGCAGACCTTGCGCAATAGCAGCGCCAAAATCGAGCCGCTCCTGGCTCAAGCCGCCAAAAATGAACTCTTCAAGTCTGCCCTCCTGTTCAATGCCGCCCGGCAGACCTACACCAATCAAATCATGACTTACGCCTGGGGCGCCTTTGAAAAGATCGACCACGCCAATACCAATGCATTGCGCAAACATCCCGATTACCCCGTCTTTGCCCATGTCTCCAACCGCTTGGCGGCCACGAAAGCCTCTTTTAGCTCGAACCTGGCCAATATGATTTCCGCCAATGACATCGCGGACTTTAACCGCTTGGATGCGGAATTTTTGGCGGTATCTGGAAATCGGAAACTCTTTGAACAGCGTTTCAGTCTCTATGATCGCGCCGCCAAACTCTCCGATGACAGTTGCTACGCCAATGTGACCCTGCAGGAGTTGCCGGCCAAGCTGGATCAGGTTGTGGCCGAGCGCGCCGATTTGCAGAAGGCATTCAAGGCGTACGCCGGTTATGCCAGCAACGACGTGGCGGCTGTGGGTGATTTCTATCTGGATGCGTTGTTTGCCGATGCATTCCGCATCGAGGCCGGCAAAGCAGTGGCCCCCGTTGCCCTGTTCCCCTTGGTTCAAAGCTCCACCCAAATACTGCCTGCCGCAAGCCTCGACCCCGCATCCAAACTGTTGCAAGGCATTGCCTCGGATTTAGCAACTCTGCAGGGTTCGGGCGTTAAAGGCACTTCGGCCTGGGGCCCCTTTGTCACGCGGGTCCATGGGTTGAGCAAAGTCGCCTCGTCCCTCAAGGGGAAAGAGGGCGAACCGCTTTCCTGCACCATTACTCTGCTCAAGCCCGATGATGACGCAAAAGAGGAGGAAAAGTTGTGGCGAACCAGCCTGCGCTTAATCAAGCTGTCGCAGGAGGGAGTGCCCGCCAGCCTCATCAAACTCCAAATCGATGAAAACCAGGAACTCGGCAAAATCACCGTCGCCAAACCGTGCAGCTTCCAATTGTATGAGGCCCCGGACCGCGAGGCCCAGGTGTTGAGCGATTCGGGCGAGTGGAGCCCGCTAACTTTGCTCTTTAAGTATGGAGGAAAACCTGCTGGCGATGCCCGAACCTGGGTCGTGCCCAGGAATTTCAATCGCTCTGGCGACCCGCGCGCCAGCGTTATGCGATTGAAACTGGTTTTCAGCCAGCCTTTGCCCGACCTGAACCAGTGGCCAAAGGATTAGGCCGGGCGCAGGGGATCATGAGCCAATTTTTCAAAAGATTCTTAGCTGAGGACGCTTCGCGCCTCGATCCGGGCAGCGACCGTTTCCTCGGGTTGGGCGCTTTTGGCAAGCACCCGGGCTGGGATGATCATATCGAAGACCTTGGGTTGGACAGCGAGAGCCTGGTTTTGGCCAAACGCACGCTGTACGTCCAGGGCGTTGGCGGCCAGATCGACACCGGCGCTTGGGAGAAGCTCAAGCCCGCCGAACGCATCGAGGAATTCAACCACGTTTTTCTGTGGCAGCGTTCCGGGCAATTCCTCGTCGGCCGGATGTGGTCTTCGAGCGACGGCAAAGGGCGCACGCGCTACCCGATGGTTGTCTGCGCTCATTGTATTGGCGCGCCGGCATCGTGGGGTATCGAACAGGTGTTGCCCCGGCTGCAACAGGTCGAGCAAGCCTGCAGGGCAACCAACAGCGCCGCCGAAGTGCGCAGCATTTTAACCCGGTATCGCGCGCAGTTGCAAAATGCGCTGACAGGGGCAAATCCCGCCGCTGAATCCCCGTTAGTGGACAGCCAGGCCCGAACCCGATTTGTCAACGAAGCCGCTTTCGGGCCTGACCAGCAGGGCTGGTTCCGCGCCCTGTACCACCTGCAAAACCAGATGGCCTCTTACAGGCCGGGCAATTTCGACATGCGCGGCGATTTCTCCGGGTTGCGTCCGCAGCACATGCGGGTGCCCGCAGGGGCTTTGGGTTTTGAACCCAGCGTGCTGCTCTGGAGCCGGCTGCTCGGTATTCGGGTGGACCGTTTTGTGCCTTGCCTCTTTATTTCCTCTCCGGCTGGGCCCTGGCTGGACGTGATTGCCGGCGAACCCTCAAGCCACGAGTTCTTTTGCCTGCGCTCGTTGCCCGCAGCGTTGCCTCTGGTCACCGATGTCCCGTATGAAATGGACGAGCCCTTTAAGGCCAAAGCCAGGAGCGCGCTAGCCGAATTTCAGAATGGCAAGAGCTTTGCCGACCTGGGCCGAGCCGAAGAGGACCAGCCTTCAGAAAGCGAATCAGGCGGCTGGATTTCCGCCACCGCCCGATGGTTCCGAAAGGGCAAAGGCATCAAATTGTTTCTGGCGCTCTGTGGCGGAGGAATCCTTTTGGGAGGCGGCGCGGCTTTGTTCCTGCGCAATGCGCCCGGAAAGGGCGAACACTCCTACATGCCATCGCCCCCCACTGCCGCAACTACCGCCAGTAATAAACCAGGGATTGAGAAACCTCTCGCGCTTCCGCCCGATGCTGCGCTCACCCAGAAATCCAATGCGCCGGTTCAAGGCGCACCGGGCGAGCCACACGAAGCGCTCGCCAGCCAACAGGCGCCCAAACCCGTGTCAGCGCCGGTGCTCAATACAAACGTCCAGTCCATAGCGCCGCTTCAAACAAACGCCCAGCTTGCTCTTGCAAAACCTGCGCCCGACCAGCCTGTGCCCGCTGCGCCCGCGCCTGTTACCCAGTCTGTTCCCCACGAACTTGTGGTTCTGGCGAGTACTGCCCCCGGCGCGGTTGGAGCTGCAAGTGCCCCCTCCGTGGCGCCTGCCTCTCTACCAGACTCCAGGGACTCGGCAACCGCAGCCGCCGCTTCCGCCCTGCGAAAGGTTTTAACCAACAGCATCGGAATGGTTTTGGTTTGGATAGCAGGGCTGCCCGGCACCGCTCAGGGCGGCTATGTGGCTAAATACGAAGTTACCCAGGAACAATTTGAACGGGTCATGGGAACCAACCCCAGCCAGTTCAAAGATGCCGTGCAGCCGGTGGAAAATGTCACTTGGACTGAAGCGGCTGAGTTCTGTCGTAAACTCACCGCCTCGGAGGCCAACGGGGTTGCCTTGCCCGGCGGCTTTGTTTATCGCCTCCCTTCGCAAGCGCAGTGGGAATTCTTTCTGGGCGACGCCCGGTTCGAAGACGCCATTACCAGCCGGCTTGCGCCGCGCCTTTCCCCATCACCGGTCGGCAGCCTCGCAGCTAATCAATTCGGCCTCTTCGATGTTTTGGGTAATGTCTGGGAGTTCTGTTCCGATTCCGACCTCACCGGCAAAATATTGAAAGGCGCCGCCTATAATAACCGAAAGCTCTTCGGGGAAAAAGCGTCGGAATGGAAGCCGCTCGAGCGGACCACCCCCAGGCGGCTTGCATCGGACGCCCGCTCGCCCGACGCCGGCTTCCGTTGCATCGCAACGATGAAGGGCAAGGATGAAGGGTGATTTTAGATTTTTGATTTACCCGGACGCTTTGCCAGCGGGCAATAGAAAATCACAATTCAAAAATGTCAAAACACCTTCATCCTTAACAAGAATCGGCCTCGAGTGCCCGTTCCGGACCCGATTACCTGCTTCCCTAAAAACTAAGGGCAATGGGGTCAACACCCCATTGCGGTATCGCCTTGGCCGTGTTAATGAGGAGACGCCGTAAAAGCCTGCCTCATGCAACCGATGGGCAAATGTGAACTGAAGTGCCAGCAACAGGCCGGTTCTCCAGGCCGGTTCTCCAGGCCGGTTC
>DASYZB010000144.1 GCA_035946615.1 Verrucomicrobiia bacterium | reverse complement strand
AACATACGGCGGGATCTCTCGTTGAGGTGGGGCCAGATTCGCATCAACTTGTCTCGAATGTCACGGATAGGAACCATGCCGCCGCCATAGGTAGCAGGTTCCTACGGACTTGTAAATGTTATTTATTGACGCAACCTTAGGGTCAGATTGGTAATAGTAGTCCAGATCGCCGTCGCGCCAAGATTTGTGGCATACTGAATGCCGTAAGTTGACCCAACGGATCCGTTAATGGTCAGTCCAGGATACAGGCCCAAAGTCACTCCACCCGGGACTGACTGTCACAAATGCATTTGAGCTTACTAGGTTCCCGCAGGACTACTCACCACGACCGCATAATTCCCCTGGTCTGTGGTCATCAGGTTCGTCAGCGCCAGACTCGAATTGGTGGCCCACAAGCGCTCCCGTCTTTGTACCACAAATAATCTAAAGGAGCAGCACCTTCAGCGACAACCTGGAGCGTCACATTCCCGCCCAAATACCCCAGAACGTTTGCTGGCTGCTCGGTGATGACAGGCGGCCCGTTCGTGCCGGTAACGGGCGAGCCGTTGCCCGTAATGAGCGTCGCTACCTCCGTAGGTGAAAGGGCCCGCGAATACAAAACTACGCCTCGTGAGCAGAATTTGTGGGTTGCCACCTGGCCGTGGGAATCAAAACCGCCCCGTTTTCCAGGCAAAACCGGCCTGAAATGCCTGTCCGATGATGTAGTAACCACTCGACCAGAGCGATATCGGATGCCCTGCAAGCCATGGTCCAAAGCGAAAAACTCAGAATTGCACGCGCCAGCGCCGGGTGTGCCAACTCGTCCCAGTCCGAAGACGACTCGGGCACGGGCCGTAGTGCCATTTTGGCCCACAAATTCTGCCACAGACCCAAAACTACTTCATCGATCAATCCAATAAATGGAAATCCACCGCTCACGGGGCTGTTTCCGATCCCGATGCCCGGTTGTTGCGAGGGATCAATATCGGCAGCCGGCCTCAAAGTGGTGGTCTTCTGGGCGGCCACCGCGCCGTCGATGTAGATTCGCATCTCCCCAGTTGCTCCATCGAGCGTGGCGGTGACCTGCTTCCATTTATTATACTCGATCGGGGTAGTCAACGAGTCCCCGGTGGTAGCCGTGGAGATGCCAAAGGACATACCGCCAGCATCATCCACCGTGAGACCGTAGCGAGACGTTCCTGACTGGCCTCCCGACCTCTCCAACACATGCCAGCAATTGGCCTTGATGAAAATCCATGCGCTTATGGTCAATGAATTTGTCAGTTTAAAATCCGGGCTGTCTGGGATATAAACGCGATTCGCTGTGCCCGCGAAACTAAAAGCTTGGCCAAAAAGACCTGTGTCGAAACCAACACCATCCAACAGAGTGCCGTTGTGCCCGCCAGCGCTGTCGTTTGCGTTTCCTTCCCCTCGCCACCAACCTACCAGGCCGGTTGTTGGGGGCGTGTACTGCCCCCAGACTGACGATGAAGTGCTAAGCAGGCAGCAAATGAACACTGCAACGCGGCCCCATTGAAGCAGGGTTACCGATACCGGTCGGGCGGGGAGAACGAGGTTCGTTCGTGTGCTCATAGAAGCGAAGCTCTGATTTCTGAATTGAGCCAAAATATACATATCGATGTCCGCATTGTCAAGACAAGCTTAGATGACATAGAGGACAAACTTGGGGGATCAAAGGGCCGGGTCCCTCTGGGGCAAATTGGCTATTTTTTGCGTGGACCGGCGCCTCGCGGCGCTCTCGGTGCTCTCAAGGTGAACTTCGCGCTCGCTCCGCCTGTCTAATTTACACCTCCTGCCGCTGACTGCCGGCTCGGGTCGCGATGATTAGCATTGACAGAGCTAATGCAATACTTTAGCATCCGCTCGCCTATTGCCGGTGCGGTTGAGCCAAAGCTTTAAATCAAAACGCATGAATCTCAAACCCAAACGCCTCCCCAGGTTATTGTTGCCTCTCTTGACGTTTGGCCTGCACACGACTGCATTTGGAGATTTCACAAATTGCGTACCGGAACCGGCTAACCTGGTGAGTTGGTGGCGCGGCGAGTACTGCGGCGCCGATGAGACAGGGAGGAATCCAGCCAGCCCGACCGCTGGAATTTTCTTTAGCGTCGGAGAGGTCGGGTCCGCATTCGGTTTCGACGGCACCACGAATTACGTGCGGGTCCCCGCCTCAACCAGCCTTGATATCGGGCAGAGTAACGGGCTGACATTGGAGTGCTGGATTAGCCCCACACAGCTTTTTAATGAACCGATTCTCGACTGGAGCCCGGTAGGAAATTATGGCGTGCATCTGTGGACCACCCAAACGGGTTCGTTATACGCAAACCTCTTCGATACTAACGGTAACTCACACGTGTTGCAGTCGCCCGGCAATCTCCTGGTTCCAGGGCTCTTTCAACATGTCGCCGTGACCTACGACAAGGCCTCAGGAATCGGGCAGCTATTCCTCAATGGCGCGATCGTTGATGAGGCGAACCTTGGCACTTTTACTCCAGAAACGAGCTACGATTTGTTTATCGGCTATCGGCAAGCAGGCGCGCCGTATGGCCCGGCGGCTTTCAGCGGGCTTATTGATGAAATGACGCTGTATGCCAGAGCGCTTGCCACGAACGAAATCCAGGCGGTTTATGATGCGGGCAGTGCGGGCAAGTGTTTGGGCTCGGTCCCGCCTTCGATCATTCTTCAGCCCACAAATCAAACGGTGTACGCAGGAGAGACAGCGACCTTTTCGGTTGTTGCCGATGGATCGCCGCCACTGAGTTTCCAATGGAATTTCAATGGCGCCCGCCTGCTCTCCGCCACGAATTCTTCGCTCACGTTAACTAATCTTCAGTTATCGCAAACGGGTCCTTATCAGGTTCTGGTAACCAATGATTTCGGCTCGATAACGAGCAGCATCGCCAGCCTTACAGTGATGCCCGCTCCGCCTTGCACAAATCCACCGCCCGGCATGGTCAGTTGGTGGCGCGGCGAAGGAAATGCAAACGATAGCGTTGGAATGAATCCGGGCGCCCTCTTCAACGGCGCCGGCTTTGCACCTGGTTTAGTCCAGGAGGGACTTTCTCTGAACGGCGTGAACCAATACGCCCAGGTCTCCAATGCCCCTTCACTGAATCCGACTGCCGCCCTTTCGTTGGAGACATGGGTATATCCGATCAGCCCGTTGGGCGCGGCGATGGACATACTTTCCAAGGACGACGAATCAGCCAATCGGCAGTACCTGCTCAACCTGGTTACGTCTCCTTCGGGCCAGCCAGTCTTCCGGGCGCATGTCGGTACCCCGTCCGGCTTCACGGTCCTGAACGGGACGAATGTGGTGCAGCTCAACACCTGGAATTATGTCGCCATGACCTATGACGGCTCATTCTTGAGGCTTTACGTCAATGGTGCGCTGGACACAAGCGCGCCCGTAACCGGCCCGGTGATTACAACGACGCAGCCCCTGCGATTTGGCCGGGGGGGATCGAGTTACTATTTTCATGGGCTGATCGATGAGATCAGTCTCTACGACCGCGCGCTGACGGCGCAGGAAATCCAGGGGATCTACAACGCGTCGGCTGGCGGCAAGTGCCTGATTCCAATCTCACCTTCCGTTGTTTCACAGCCGACGAATCAAACCGTCATGGCGAACTCGAATGCCATCTTTAGATTCACGGTCGGTGGTACGGTGCCATTTAATTATCAGTGGAGTTTCGGCGGCACACCAATCAATGGCGCTACCAGCAGCTCCCTCGTGCTGACAAATGTTCAGTTCAGTCAAAACGGAACTTATTCGGCCGTTGCTTCTAATATCGTGGGATGGGTGAGCAGCACAAATGTAAATCTAACGGTGGTTTATCCCCCCGCCCGGGTGCTGATCACGAACGCCAGCGCGATGGCCGGCGGGAACCTGTCATTCCCGGTGTGGCTGGTTGCCAATGGGAACGAGAACGCTCTGGCGTTTAGCTTGAGCTTCGACCCAACAAAGCTCTCCTACGCTGGCGTTACTTTGGGAAACGGAGCGGCTGGGGCTGCTCTCACAGCGAACACCTCCGCCATAAGCAACGGAAAAATAGGGCTTTTTGTAAATTTGCCCCAGAATGCCTCGTTTGCTGCCGGGACGCAGCAAGTGGTTCAGGTGCAATTCGCGCTGGCGATTGCGACCAGTCCAAGCTCGATCGCTATCAGCTTCGGCGACCAACCCACCGTGCGGCAGCTATTGGATTCACAACTCAATTCCCTGCCGGCGTCTTACTCGGCCAGCGCCACCATTACAATCGCTGCGGCAAGCTTTGAGGGGGACGTGTTCCCAAGACCTAACGGTGATAAAGCCTTGACGATTGCGGATTGGCTTCTGTCTGGACGCTATGCAGCCCGCCTCGACTATCCGACCAATGGCAGCGAATTCCAGCGGGCCGACTGTGCGCCTCGGTCCACTCTCGGGAATGGAGCCCTGACGGTCAGCGATTGGGTGCAGGTGGGCCGCTATGCTTTTGGATTGGACCCCCTCACGGTGGCCGGTGGGCCGACCAATGAAATTGCAATTGCAGGCGCCGGACCAGCTACAAACCGCTTCCTACTCGCAGGAGGAGCAATGCTGTCCGCGCGCCAACCCGCCACTGTAAGTGTCGTCATGGCAGGGCAAGGAAATGAAAACGCTCTGGCGCTGAGCCTCGGTTTTGACCCAACGCAGGTCAGTTTTTCAAGCGCCAATCTCGGGACGAATGCCGGAGGAGCGACCCTCTATGTGAATACAGACCAAGCGGCATCAGGGCGCATCGGTATTGCCCTCGCTTTGGGCGCCGGGAGCACATTCCCTGCTGGGACCAACGAGGTGCTACAGCTCAATTTTGTGGGGTCCCCCTCAGCTTCTGGAAGCTTTTCGCCTGCCTTTATGGATGTCCCCGTGCCGAGGGAGATTTCAGATGCCGGGGCCAACGCATTGCCGGTTTCCTATGCCAATGGTACGCTTCCCTCATTGCTGCTCTCCCTTTCCTCCACGAACCTGGTGCTGGCTTCGCCGGCGTGGGCCACAAATTTTATCTTGCAAGAGGCCGATGGCGCACTCCCTCCCGCCGGGGTGTGGAGCAATGTGACGGCAACCTCCGTTTTCAGCAACAATGAGAGCGTGTTTGTCTTCCCCATCGGCACTGGAACAAAGTTTTTCCGCCTCAAACAACCATGAAGACCTGCGGGGGGAAGTGGATATCTCCTAAACGGGGCCCTGCTGGCTTTGCCCCCTCATTCGATGGGATCAGTCAAGCGTAGAGGTAGGGTCGGCGCGCTCGGGGGCCCATTCATTGAACATGGATCATTGAGAATTTGGACTGCCCTCTCCCGGCCGCCTAACCTGTTGCGCCTGGCGGTGCGTCCTGTTTCTTGACCACGCGCAATCGGAAAATGACCTCCTCCGGCGGGAAGATGCCGGCCCAGAAGCGTTCGAAGATGACAGGCTCGAGGTTAATCCACCAGTTCATCCATTTGAGGATGGCGAAATTGCTGAAATTGAATCGTTTTTCCAGGATGTGGAAACGCGCGGGGCTGCCGTAGTCGGTCCGGTGCCGCAATTTCCATCTTTCATAAAACTTCAACCGGCGTTGGGAGAGGTCCTCGTAATTATCAAACGACCGGATGCCGAACGGGATGCGGTGGTCGGGTTCGCTGTAGTACTTGGTGCTCAGGAAAAACGGCACGCGCACCTCGATTTCGCCCCCTGGCCGCGTGATGCGGTAGAGTTCGGTCACCACCGCGTTAAAATTCTGAAGATGCTCGAGGATGTGCGAGCAGAGGATGAAATCGAAATGATTGTCCGGAAAAGGCCATGGATATTTGTTGAGGTCGGTGATTTGGTTGCCGCCGTAATCGACGACATCCAGATTGGTCCAGCCGGGGCGAATATCGGTTCCGCAGCCGACGTTGAGCCTTCGACCTTCGTTCGGCGGTCCCGCTGGGTTAATGGTCGGTTCGTTCGTTGTCATCTTTGTGCCCGCCTCGACTTGCTGCCATCTGCTCGGCAGACCGGCTTACCTGCGGGGAATCAAGGCGATGGAGTTTCCTATTAGCCCGCCGCGGCGTCAAGGCCGCAAAGTTGAAGGGCTTGAAGGGTATGACAAAACACATCGATCAATTGATCAATTCACACCGCATGAAGGCTTTCCTGGGGCGCGCCGGCAAAACACAGCGGCGGCGGCGCTTTTGATACTGCGGCGCTCGGCGGCCATCCAAAGCGGCGTCGCGCTGCGCTTGCCGCCGCACTCCAAAACGCAATGGCTGACAGCGTTAATGGCACCCAAGTTGTCCATCCTTTCTTCCGGTAGTTTGCGTTAGCCCTCATGAGCCAAATCCTCTTGCCTTGGCCCAGCGGTTCTGACTGACTTTGCCCGCCGTGATCCTGCACAAGCTGCTGGCCCGTTTCTTTAAATATGGCGATGACCCGGAGTTCTACCTGCTCCAGGCGCGCGATGCCATCCGATGGCTCGAACAATGTGGCATCACCCTCGGACCCCAAACCCGCGCGCTGGACCTCGGCTGCGGCCACGGCGTCTTCGGCGCGGAACTCGTCAAGCGCGGGTGCCAGGTCACTTTCGCCGATGAAGAGAACTTCCTGCTGCCCGAACTCGCCAATGCCCCTTTCCGCAAATTCAATATCGACCGGGATAATCTGGCCGCCCTTGGCGAATACGACCTGGTCATTTGTTCGAATGTCTTCGAACATTTGTCCGAGCCTAATCGCTTCCTGGATTCTTCCCACATGATGCTTGCTCCCGGCGGCAAGCTTTACTTGAGCTGGACCAATTGGCTGTCTCCCTGGGGCGGGCATGATTTTGCCCCATTCCATTATTTAGGCGCCGGGCCGGGCCAGTGGCTGCGGGACAAGCTCATCCGCCGCCCGCGCAAGCACGTCGCGTTTAAAAATCTCTTTCCCACTTATATCGGCCAGGTCCTGCGCCGAATCCGCCAAAATCCGAACCTCGCGCTTCTGGAAGGCGCGCCTCGATATTACACAGAGTTCTCGTTCCTGATTCACGTGCCGGTTGCGCGTGAATTCCTGGCCTGGAACTGCGCCCTGCTGCTGGGCAGGAAGTCTCCAGCCGAGCACTAAGCGGAAACATGCAGAAAGCAACAGGAGGAAACGGAGAGAACAGTGATAATTGGTTAAATTCGTGTCTTCCCCAGCCCGACCAGTTCAGCTTTTCAACTCAAGACGCTGGAGGATCAGCGTTGCCGCGAATAAGGCCAGAAAGACGAAGCTGAGCTGGCGGCCAACCGGGTTGGGTTCCCCGACCAGCGACACCGGGCAGACAGCCAGCCAATCAACAAAAATAATCCCCGCCACAAGGCCGCGTATCGTGCTATGGATGTCCGGTTCGAGAGACCAAAAGGTCTGGCGCAGGGACCGGGCTCCCCATAGAAAGACAACGGCAGAGAGCAGCAAGCCCGATTCGCGATAGCCATCGGCGTCCATGAAGAGGGCCAGCAGGATGGGACCAGCCATCAGAAGCGCCGGCCAGAGGCGCGCCCGCGCGGGTGTATCCTTCCAGCGCTCGAAATAGCCCGTGCCGGTCGTATAAGCGCCCAAAGCCAGCCCGCACCAGATGGACACGCCGGTCACACCACGCAACGCCGCTGACGCCCCCAATAAATAGAGGAACAAACGGGCCAATCCCTGTAACACCGGCGCAAAGGGCAGCAGCCGATGAATGGTGTTGTATAGAACGATTAGAAAGACCAGCACCAGGCCCAGGCTGCCACTGGCTGTGCCGGCGCAAATCAACAGCAATGCGCCACCCACCAGCCAGCCCAATCCCCATCGCCACACCGTCTGCGCCGCGATTGCGCCTGAGGGATTTGGCCGCTGCGGGTGGTGTTCCTTATCATAATCGGCGTCAAAAAAGTCGTTGAGGAACGCAGCACCCAAATGAAGCAAGGTCGTCCCTGCGAAAATCAGCGAAAGCGCTTCCATGCTGCTGCCACCGCCGAGCCACCAGCCGGCAAGGCAATTAGACCAGATGCTGGGCAGGCGAGCAGGACGACTCAGAGCCAAAATCGCGCGCACAGGAGCGGCAGGTTGGAGCGCTACCGGTGCTGGCGCCGTTTGACTTTGAGTTGTGCCAGTGAATGGGTCAGCGCGGCCTGGCATATCGCCGCCTCCTCATCGTCCAGATGCTCGGACAGGCGGGCCTCAGCGCGCTGGCGCGCTTCCTCCGCTTTGGCCTCATCGATATGCTCCGCGAAAACGGCCATATCAGCCATAATGGCCACGCGCTCGGCGGTGATTTCGACGAAGCCCTCTCCGACCGCTAGAAACTCATCACGCCCGTTTTTACGGATGATGAGTTCACCGGGAATAATCTGCGTCAGCAGCGGCACGTGTTGCGGATATATCCCCATCTCGCCTTCGGCCGCCGGCAGGGTGACCATCTCGACATCATCCGAGTAGGCCAGGGCGTCGGGTGTGACGATTTCCAATTTCAGCGTGTGAGCCATGGTCTCTTTTCAGCCCGGCGCTCAGCCTTGCTTGATTTCCTCGATGCCGCCCTTCATATAGAAATTGCCCTCGCCAACCTCGTCGTGTTTGCCTTCGAGGATTTCCTTAAACCCGCGAACAGTTTCGGCCACCGGAACTTGCTTGCCTTCGCGGCCAGTGAATACCTGGGCAACGCTGAAAGGCTGGCTCAGGAACCGTTGAATCTTGCGCGCGCGGAACACCGTCAGTTTATCGTCGGGCGAGAGTTCGTCCATGCCCAGAATGGCAATGATATCCTGGAGGTCCTTATAGCGTTGCAGGACCCGCTGCACGCCCCGGGCCACATCGTAATGTTCCTGTCCGACGATTTCCGGGGCCAGTGCGCGCGACGTGGATGCGAGGGGATCGACTGCGGGATAAATCCCCAACTCGGCAATCGAGCGCTCCAGGACGATGGTGGCATCCAGGTGGGCAAAGGTCGTTGCCGGGGCGGGGTCGGTCAGGTCGTCGGCGGGCACGTACACCGCCTGGAACGATGTAATGGAACCCTTCTTGGTTGAAGTAATGCGCTCCTGCAGATCGCCCATCTCGGCAGCCAATGTCGGTTGATAGCCGACCGCGCTGGGGGTTCGCCCGAGCAATGCGGAGACCTCCGAACCGGCCTGAGAGAAGCGGAAAATATTATCGATGAACAGGAGCACATCCTGGTTCTTCTCGTCGCGGAAGTACTCGGTGATGGCCAAACCGGACAGCGCCACACGCAGACGCGCGCCGGGCGGCTCGTTCATCTGTCCATAGACCAGCGCAATCTTCGACTCACCCAGGTTTTGCTGGTTGATGACCCCGGCTTCCGACATTTCGGTATAGAGATCGTTGCCCTCGCGCGTGCGTTCACCGACTCCGGCAAATACCGAGACACCGCCATGGAGTTTGGCAATATTGTTGATCAGCTCCATGATCACCACCGTTTTGCCGACTCCGGCCCCGCCGAACGCCCCAACCTTGCCCCCCTTGAGAAACGGGCAGATGAGGTCGATGACCTTGATGCCGGTGGTCAGCACCTGAGGCGAAGTGGATTGATCGATCAATTGCGGCGCCTGGCGATGGATAGGATAGCGCTTTTCGGCTTCCACGGGACCGCGTTCATCGACGGGGTTGCCCGTCACGTCAAAAACTCGTCCCATCACCCCCGCGCCGACCGGCATGGAAATAGGACCGCCGGTATCCTCGACGTCGAACCCGCGTTTAAGGCCTTCGGTGCTGGACATAGCGACGCTGCGAATCCAGTTGTCCCCAAGGTGCTGCTGCACTTCGAGGGTGAGCTTCGCCGGATGCCCTAGCAGCGTGTACGAGACGCTCAGCGCATTGTAAATGGCCGGCAGCGGTTCGGGAAATTCCACATCAACAACCGGGCCGATGACCTGTACGATTTTACCTTTATTCATTTGTTAAAATTCTCTGTTCAGTGCCCACGTTTGTTCATCTTTTTAGCTGAGAGCCATGGCCGCGCTGGTAATCTCGAGCAGTTCCTTGGTGATGTTCGCCTGGCGCAGTTTATTATACTCCAAAGTAAGGTCCTTGATGAGTTGGTTGGCGTTGTCGGTGGCGTTCTTCATGGCGACCATCCGGGCGCTGTGTTCGCTGGCCTTTGCTTCGAGGAGGATTTGGTACACCTGAAAGTTCAGATTGTGCGGCAAGAGCGCGCCCATGACCTGCTCGATATTGGGCTCAAACAGAAATTCGGTGGCCCCTTGCATCAGTTTCTCTTCCTCCTGGGGGCGGGGAATGCCCACCGAGATGGGCTTGATCTCGCCGACCGGCAGGAAAGGGCGAACCTCGGGTTTTTGGTTTAAAGTGGAAATGAAGTTTGTGAACAAGATGTCCACCTGGTCCACTTCACCCTTGAGAAAAGTCTCCCGGGCGAAGCGGGAGATAGCCCGTGCTTCGCTGAAGAGGGGAGCGTCCTTGTAAGTAAACTCGGCGCTTAATTTGCGGCGTGTCCGCGCGATAAACTGCGCGGCCTTGCGCCCAGCGGTGACGAACGCAGTGCTGTCTCGCTCGAATTTGGCCGCTTCCCGCATGAGATTGCTGTTGAGCCCGCCGCAAAGCCCCTTATCGGTGCTGATAATAACCACGCATCGGCGCCGGACTTCGCGGGCCTCCATGAGCGGATGCCGGAAATCGCCCACATGAAAGGCCACATTGCCCAAAACCTCGTTGAGCAACGAGGCATAAGGCCGGCCTGCCAGAGCGGCCTGCTGCGCCTTGCGCATTTTCGAGGCGGCCACCATCTGCATTGCCTTGGTGATCTGGGCGGTGTTCTTGACCGACCGGATGCGCCGGCGTATGTCGCGAGTGCTGGGCATGGGTTCAGGAAATCAAGCGCGCTATTTAAAGGTTTCTTTGAACTCGGTCACAGCGGCCTTCAAATCATTGGTCAGCGTATCGCTCAGCGCCCGTTCTTTGGCGATGCGCCCCATCAATTCCGTTTTGCGGCTGGTGAGGTAATCGGTGAGCTTAGCCTGGAAGTCTTTGATTCGCTCCACCGCGACGTCGTCCATAAACCCGTTCTGCACTGTCCAGAGGACGGCAACCTGCACCTCGACGGCGATCGGATTGTACTGAGGTTGTTTGAAGACCTCGACAATCCGTTTGCCCCGCTCGATCTGCGCCTGGGTCTTGGCGTCGAGGTCCGAGCCGAATTGCGCAAAAGCCGCCAGCTCGCGAAATTGGGCCAAGTCCAGTTTGATGCGGCCCGCGACCTGTTTCATCGCTTTGACCTGCGCGGCCGAACCGACTCGCGAGACCGAGATGCCCACCGAGATGGCCGGCCGGATGCCCTGGTAGAACAGGTCGGTTTCAAGAAAAATCTGGCCGTCTGTAATCGAGATAACATTAGTAGGGATGTACGCCGAAACGTCTCCTGCCTGGGTCTCAATAATGGGCAAAGCGGTGAGCGAACCGTTGCCGTACTTTTCGCTCACCCGCGCGGAACGTTCCAGCAGCCGGCTATGCAGGTAAAAGACATCGCCCGGGTAGGCCTCGCGGCCAGAAGGGCGTTTGAGGACCAGGGACACCTGGCGGTAGGCCACCGCGTGCTTCGAGAGGTCATCATAAATAATCAGGGCGTCCATGCCATTATCCATGAACCATTCGCCCATCGCACAGCCGCCGAATGGGGCCAGGTACTGATTCGTGGCCGAATCCGAGGCTGCGGCGGCTACGACAATCGTGTTGGGCATCGCCCCCGCCTCTTCAAACACAGACACTACCCGCGCAATATTCGACTGCTTTTGCCCGATGGCGACGTAGATGCAATAGAGCGGGCGATAATCCTTATCCCCCGCCTGCTGAGCGGCGCGGTTCAGGCGAGCCTGGCTGATGATGGTGTCCATCCCGATGGTGGTTTTACCCGTCGAGCGGTCGCCGATAATCAGCTCGCGCTGGCCGCGGCCAATGGGAATCATCGCATCGACGGCCATGATCCCGGTTTGAACCGGCTGGCTGACTGATTTGCGGCGGATGATTCCAGGCGCGATCTTCTCGACCGGGTAGGTCCCCGAGGCTGCAACGGGTCCTTTGCCATCGACCGGCTCGCCCAGGGAATTGACCACTCGTCCGAGCAATCCCTTGCCGACCGGCACCTGCAACAGCTTGCCCGTCGTGCGTACCTCCTGGCCCTGTTTAATACCGGTGTAATCGCCTAGAATGATGGCGCCGACTTCGGTCTCCTCCAAATTCAGCGCCAGGCCAGTGATGCCGTTGCCAAAATCCAGCATCTCGTTGAGCATCGCATCCGTAAGGCCCTCGATTTTAGCCACACCATCGCCAATCTCGCGCACAGTTCCCACGTTTTGCTTTGTCGCGACGTTCTTGAGGCCGGCAATTTGGGCTTCGATTTCTTGCAATAGGTTGCTCATAAATGAAATTCAAAAACTTTCCTGCAGGGCTGCCAGGCGGGCCTGGACGCTGCCATCATAGACGTCGCTTCCCACCCGGATACGCATGCCGCCTATGAGCGCTGGTCTTTGGGCAAAGGAAATCCTCAGGCCCTCACCGTAAACTCGATCAAGGGACGCCCGAACGTTCTGCTGCAACTCGGGCGCCAAAGGGAGCGCGCTTTCGATTACGGCCATGTGTTGTTCAAGGTCAAGCCTTGCCAGCCGTTCGAAATGCGACAGGATAGCCAGGTAGCCGCGCGGCCTGGTTTCCAACACCCGCTGCACCGCCAGGCGCGCCCGGTTCTCGTCCAAGAGTCCCTTGACGAGGCAACAGCGAAACAGCTCCTTGGCTTCGCGGCGGGCTTGTTTTGAAATCCTCATGTCTTCGGATGGATTAACCGACTTGCTTTGCGGTCTCTTCGGCCAGGCGCCGCTGGTCTTCTGGCGTCAAAATCTTGCCTGTCACGGTGGCTGTAGTCTGGACCACCAGACGTCCCACCTCGCGTTTAAGTTCAACCAGCATCCGGGCATGATCGGCTGCAGCCGCCTCGCGCGCCTTGACGACAATCTGCTCTGCGGTGGCAATGGCCTTTTGCGTTTCCTGTTCCTTGACGCGCGCAGCGGCGGCCCGGGCCTCTTCGATCATCCGGCTGGCTTGCGCCTCGGCTTTCGAGAGCACCTGGATTCTCTGGGCCTCGGTGCTGGCGAGTTCGGTTTTAATTTTTTCGGCGTTGGCCAGGCCTTCGGCGATGCGTTGGCGGCGCTCGTCGAGCATCTGGAGTATGCGCTTATAGGCAAAGAGATACAAAAGCAGCGCAACCAGCGAGAAGCTAATAACCTGCGCAATAAAATGCGGCAGGTCCCAGCCGAACCGATGCGCTGTCTCTGACGCGCTTTGGGCAAGCTCACTGCCTAAGTCTCCGAACAATATCAAATGCTGCATAAAAAATGCGCCTCGGGTTGGCGCGGAGCCGGGTAACGGCCCCGCGCCCAACCGTTATCGAACGAGATAAATGGCGTAGAAGACGATGGCCTCAGACAAGGCCATGCCGAGCACTGCCAGCGTAATGATGCGTCCGAAGGCGCCGGGGTTGCGTCCAACCGCCTCGGAGGCCTTCATGCCGACCAGCGCCACGCCGATAGCGGACCCAAGGCCCGCCAAACCGACGTGAATGCTGCCAGTTATCTCTCCCAACATGGGCGTTAACATACTGTTCCTTTTGTTTTGCTTTGTCGCTCGACGGCTCCCGCGATTGAACACGGTCAAGCCGCCGAAATCTTCAATGATGTTCTTTGCCGGGTTCTTCTTCATGGGCGCAGATCAGCGCCGTAAACACAGCCGTCAGCAGCATGAATACAAAGGCCTGCACCAACCCAACCAGCACTTCGAGAAAGTAAAACGGGATTGGCAGCAGCACGCTAAACAAAGCCCGCGCCCAGGCGGGATGCTGGATCGTGTTGGACATCGCCTCGAGCAGGTTCTCTCCGGCAAAAATGTTCCCATAAAGCCGGAAGCTCAAAGAAATGGGCCGGAAGGCGATGGAAAGCAGTTCGAGAAACCCGACGAAGAAAAAGACCACGATCATGAAGTACTTGATGATCCCGGTACTCTCGCCCTTGGGCCCGAAGAGATGCAGCGCAAAACCAACGATGCCATTGGACTGCAATGCCCAGATCAGCCAGAGAACCATGAAGATGGACGACATGGCGGTGGTCATGTTTAAATCGGCATTTCCTCCCCGCAAAAGCGGATTCGTGATTTCAAAACCATGAGGCGTTTGCATCCCCCAACCCACGGTGCCGACCCCGGGGATTAATCCGAACCAGTTCGTAAATAAAATGAATATGAAGATGGTCGCAAAAAACCAAAAGGTCCTTCGCACCAGTTGCGGGCCTACGATCTCTGAAAGAAAATTATACAAACCCTCGACGAGCCATTCCCAGAAGTTCTGCGCCCCTTCTGGCACCTCTTTCATGGTGCGCGTGGCGAGCTGGGCGCAAACAATCAGGCCCAAGGCCACGATCCAGGTGACGACCATCGAGTTGGTGATGGGGAACGGGCCGAAGGGCGTGTTGATGCGGGTCACTTCAAGAGCCCGTTGCGTCAACTTAGGACCCATCGACTCCGCAGGAGCTGCCAGGGCGGCGCCGGGCGCCTCCGGGGCGCACCACCCCTGACAGGGTGCGCCCGCAACCAACCACCACAGTAAAATGATTCCGAATACCCGCATCTCGTGCTAATGAGGCCAGCGCAAGGGACACGACGCCCCTCGGTGTCAAATCGACGTTTTCAGCCTGAAGCCCGCAGAAATTGCCTCATTGTAAAAAATTCCACAAGGGTTTTTTGAAGGTTTTTGCGCAGGCTTTCACTTTGACGCCGGTCCGGCGGGCTGCTAAAAGCATCGCGGCATCCCGGACCGTAACTGGTGGAACGCATGAAACAAACAAAACACCCGAAATATGGGCGGATTCTTTTAAAACTCAGCGGCGAAGCGCTCGGTGGTCAATCCGGGATTGGCATCTCGCCGGAGGCAGTGCATGACATGGCGGACCAAATCCGCGAGGTGCGCGAGTTGGGCACGCAAGTGGTGGTCGTGGTGGGTGGCGGCAATATCTTCCGGGGCCTGCGCGGGAGCGAGCGAGGGGTCGAGCGGGCGACGGGCGATTACATGGGGATGCTGGCAACGATAATCAATTCGCTGGCCTTGCAGGATGCCCTCGAAAAACTTGGCGTGGCCACCCGCGTCCAGAGCGCCATCACGATGGCGCAAGTGGCCGAGCCGTTCATCCGCAGGCGAGCGGTGCGGCACCTGGAAAAGGGCCGGGTCGTTATCTTCGGCGGAGGCACTGGTAATCCCTATTTTTCCACGGATACCGCTGCCGCTCTGCGCGCCAATGAGATTGGGGCGGAGGTGATTCTCAAAGCAACCAAAGTGGATGGCATTTACGATTCGGACCCCAAGACCAACCCCAAGGCCAAGCGCTATTCGCAAATCAAGTATCTTGAGGCCTTGCAGAGGCAGCTTAAGGTGATGGATTCCACCGCCTTTTCCCTGTGCATGGATAACAAGATGCCGATTATCGTTTTCGACCTGTTCCGGCCCCACAATCTCAGGCGGGTGGTGCTGGGTGAGAAAGTGGGCACTTTGGTGACCTGAGATTTGCTTTTCCATAGCGATAGAGGATCATAGTCCAGAGATGGTATTCGCCTCACGAGAAGATGCTGGTCGAAGGCTGGCCCGATTGCTGCAGGATAGAGGGGTGCAGGCGGACCTGGTCTTGGGCTTGCCCCGCGGTGGGGTGGTGGTAGCGGCTGAGGTGGCCCGAGTGCTGCGCCTGCCGTTGGATGTGCTAATCGTGCGCAAGATAGGCCACCCATCTCAAAGGGAGTTTGCCGTCGGCGCTTTAGCCGAGAACGGGGTGGTCGTTCTGGACCCAAAGGTCGTCGCTCCCGCGATGTACGCAGAACTCCAGGAGGTTATCCAGGAGGAGGAAAAACGTCTCCAGGGTTACCAAACCCGGTTCCACCCGGGCGGCCTTTGTTCTCTCGAAGGCAAAGCGGTTCTATTGGTGGATGATGGGTTGGCCACCGGAGCGACTACGGAAGCGGCAGTGTTATCAGCTAGAAAGCAGAAGGCGCGCCGCATCACGGTTGCCGCGCCTGTGGCCTCAGTGAATGCAGTCCAACGCCTCGAACAAGCAGCCGATGCTGTTGTTGCCCTTTGTGTGGACCCCGATTTCGACGCCGTCGGCCGGTATTACGACGTTTTCTCCCAAACCACGGATGAGGAAGTCCTGGAATTGCTCAAGGCCGCATGAATGGACATCAAATCCCAGACACTCGAAGAGGTGCAGGCCCGGTTCCAGGGATGGGGCCAGCCGGCCTATCGAGTCGGTCAACTGCTCGACTGGCTCTACGTCCGCCGGGTCACCTCCTGGGATGCGATGACGAATTTACCGCGGTCTCTGCGCGAGCAGTTGCGAACTCATTATACGTTCGAGTGCCTTGAACTTGTCCGCAAGCAAGGCTCGGCCGATACCACACAGAAAATCCTCTGGCGCCTGGCCGATCAATCGTTGATCGAAAGCGTCCTGATTCCGGCAAATCCCGCCTTGTATGGCGAGCCGAGCGACCGCCACACGTTGTGCGTCTCGACCCAGGTTGGCTGCGCTTATGGGTGCAGGTTCTGCGCCAGCGGGCTGAAAGGCTTGAAACGAAACCTGGAAGCCCATGAAATCGTGGACCAAGTCCTGGCAGTGGAGCGACAGGGAGAGAACGTGGAGAGGATGGCCGCGTCCTGGTCTTCAAAGGCCTCCAGGCTGATCTCCAATCTTGTCATCATGGGCATGGGCGAGCCTTTGGCCAATTACGACAACCTCCTCAAGGCCCTGAGAATTCTTAACGCCCCCTGGGGCGGTGGAATCGGGGCGCGCAAAATCACTGTCTCGACCAGCGGACTGGCCCCGCAGATTCGGAGACTGGCCGATGAGCCGCTGCAATTTCGGCTGGCGGTCTCACTGCATGGCCCCACGGATGTCATCCGCAACAAAATCATGCCTGTAAACCGCAAGTACCCTTTGCGGGAGCTTGTGGCCGCTTGTGAATATTACCAGAGGGGCAAAGGCCGGATGATTACGTTCGAGTACATCCTGATTTCCGGGGTTAATGATAGCCTGGACCAGGCCAAACCACTCGCCGCCCTTGCGCGGCGCCTGAATGCAAAGATCAATCTCATCCCCTATAACCCCGTCGAGGGGCTGCCCTGGCAACGGCCCAGCCAGGCGCAGCAAGATGCCTTTCTTGACGCATTAGAGCGGCAAAAGGTCAGCGCCACTTTGCGCCGAGAAAAGGGTGTCGATATCGACGCCGCCTGCGGCCAGCTCCGCCTCAAGACCGAGCGCGAGTTGGCGGTGCGCCGCTGAAAACAAAGTGCCGCGAGCCCGCAGGGCCTTGGCCACCAAAAACCGCGCTTACCGGTTTGTTCGAACCGCGGAATACTTGGCTTGACCCTTCCTGCTGGCAAATGCGACCTTGGCTTCGGTGTCGGTTTTTGTCTTCGGCTCATGTATAAGACGATTCTTGTAACGTTGGACGGCACACCGACTGACCGGGCGATCATCGAGCATGTCAAACCTCTGTCTAAGCTGGCGCAAAGCCGAGTGGTGTTGCTCCACGTTGCGGATGGCTGGGCCGCTCGGACGTATGGAGCGGACGCCGTCAGCCCCGAGATCGCGCAGGATACGGCTTATCTGAAAGAGGTATGCAGCGAGTTTCGAGCTGCCGGCATTCCCGCCCAGGCCGAGTTGGCCTATGGGGAACCGGTTACCGAGATCGTCAAATGGGTCGAGAAGAAGGGCTGTGACCTGGTGGCGATGAGCACCCATGGCCATCGGTTGCTGGCCGACATTTTTCTCGGTACCACCGCCAGCCGGGTCCAGCATCAGCTCAAGGTCCCTGTTCTCCTTCTGCGCGCCAAATAAGCGCCCCACCGAGCCTTTCGGGCCCGGCCCACCGAGCTTGACGGAGCACCTCTCGAAACTTAGCTTGTTGGCCGGTTCTGGTGGTCGTAGCTCAGCCTGGTTAGAGCCCCAGATTGTGGATCTGGCTGTCGCGGGTTCAAATCCCGTCGACCACCCCACCTCATCGCGGCCGGGCATATATACCGCCCCAATTGGCTCTTTTCCTTTACGCCATGGGATTTTTTCCTAAAGTGCCCGGGTGATCACGTTGGAAGACACCACCCTGTTTCGGCAGCTCCAGCCGGATGAGCTGGGCGCATTGCGGCGAGTTGCGCGCGAGCAGAGGTTCAAGACCGGCCAGGAGGTTTTCAAAGAAGGCGATGCCGGCGATGGCCTGTACCTGGTTAAGGAAGGACTGGTCGAGATTTCGGCCCTGGTGACTCAAGGAGCCCGGCAGGTCTTTTCCCAGGTCAGCCCTGGAGACATGTTCGGTGAGATGGCCGTCATAGAGGACAAACCGCGCTCGGCCTGGGCGGTGGCGCGTGGGGAGACAGTAGTGTATTTCATCCCGCGGGCGGAGATGCTGGACCTGGTGAGCCGCTCGCCGGCCCTGGCGCTGGCCTTGTTGCGCGAAATCAGCCATCGGCTCCGCCAATTCGACCGGCAATATCTGCGCGAGGTCCTCCAAGCCGAGCGCCTGGCGGTGGTGGGCCGGTTCGCTCGGTCCATCGTGCATGATTTAAAAAACCCGTTGAATATTATCGGACTGAGCGCGGAACTGGCCAGCCTGGAAGAGGCGGAACCCAGCCAGCGCCGCCAGGCGATCAGCAATATCCGCCAGCAAGTCGAACGCATCAGCGAGATGACCGCCGAGATACTCGAATTCACCCAAGGTTCTGCTCCGGACCTGGTCCTGCCCCCGATGGCGTATAACCAGTTTGTGGACCCTGTGATAGCCGAGTTGCGCGCCGAAGCCGAACTCAGAGCCGCAGCCATCGAGCTCGAGACCGAGGCGCCAGTAACGGCCCTGCTGCTCAATCCCAAACGCTTGCGCCGTGTCTTTTATAACCTGGTTCATAACGCAACCGACGCCATGCCGCAGGGGGGGAAAATCCTGTTCCGATTCAGCGCGTCGCCTGGTGAAATTGTAACCGAGATAGAAGATACGGGTCCGGGCATCGCGCCAGAGATAGCTGACCGATTATTCGAGCCGTTCTCGACTTACGGCAAGGCCCAGGGAACCGGGCTCGGCCTGTCGATTTGCAAACGAATTGTCGAGGACCACCGGGGCTGGATTAAGGCGCGCACCGAAAAGGGGCATGGAGCGATTTTTGTCTTCGGCTTGCCGGTGCCGCAAGCCGGTTAGTAAGGAATTGATAAACATCGCCTTTCACCTATGAACCGCATTCGGCTGCTGCCCGAGCAGGTGGCCAATCAGATCGCTGCCGGCGAGGTGGTCGAGCGTCCGGCCAGCGTCGTCAAGGAGCTGGTCGAAAACGCTCTGGACGCCCAGGCGCGGCGTGTGAGCGTGGAAATCCAGGCGGGCGGGCGGAGCCTGATCCGGGTAACCGATGATGGCTTGGGCATGAGCCGGGATGATGCCCTGCTGTGCCTTGAAAGACACGCCACCAGCAAAATTCAGCGCGCCGAAGACCTTGCGGCCATACGCACCATGGGCTTTCGCGGCGAGGCCATTCCCAGCATCGCCAGCGTCAGCCGCTTTATCCTCACCACGCGTGAACGCGCGAGCGATTCGCCCGAAGGCACGCAGATCATCCTGAGCGGCGGCAAAATCCTCGAAGTCAAAGCCGCTGGAACGGCGCCCGGCACAGCCGTCGAGGTGCGCCAGCTCTTCTTCAACCTGCCGGCGCGACGCAAGTTTCTGCGCTCGGAAGAGACCGAGGCTGCGCATATCCTGCATTACCTGACGCTGGCAGCGCTGGCCTATCCCGAGGCCGCGTTCAATTTCCAGAAGGACGGGCGCGCTGTCTGGCAACTGCCGGCAGTCAAAACCGGAACAGACACACCCGCGCGGCTGGCCGCTTTGCGGGAACGCCTCCAGGCCTTTTACGGCAGCGATCCGAAATTGTTGCCGGTTAATTTTTCGCAAGAGATGGACGGGCATTCACCCAACACGGAGGCTGAAGGTGAATCGTCAAAAACCGAAACCGCCGCGGCCACTGTGCAACACCCATTCGATGGGCCGTCGAGCGCAGACCCGTCGCTTTTCCGGCTCTGGGGGTTTCTGGGTGCGCCAGGCGTTTCCCGCGCCACACGCGAAGACCAGCACTTGTTTGTCAACCGGCGTCCTATCGAGAATCGCGGGCTGAACTTCGCTCTTTTGGAAGGCTATCACACCGCTTTGATGAAGGGGCGTTACCCGGTCTGCTGTCTCTTTCTCGAAATCGACCCCGCAGCCGTCGAGGTCAATATCCACCCGTCCAAACGCGAGGTGAAATTTCACCGTGAGTCCGAGGTGCGCCGTTTGGTGGCGCATGCGGTGCGGCAGACTTTGCTGCAATTTCATCAGAAGGACTCCCCGGCCAGCCAAGCCAGGAGCCAACCGGAAAGCCTCCACCGCGCGCCAACCGCCAGCCCAGACCTGCCCGCCCCCACATCCGGCATAGCCGTGGCGCAAGCCAGTTTGCCGCATTTGCCCCATGCACCTCGAGCGCCTTTGGCCGCAGCGCCGCCAAGCAGGCAGGCGCAGCGCCCTTTGCCGATGGGATTTCGTCCCCAACCAGCGCCTGCTCCGGCCAGCGCCCCTGCGCCTCCTGCTTCCGCGCAATTGCCAGCCGCTCAGCCGGCGCCTGCCCAGACCGCCTCCCCCTTGGCCGCCGTCACATCAACACCTCCAGCTCCCGACACGGTCGCGCGCCCCCACGCTTCCACCCCGCCTCTGCCGCTGCTCTCGGTGCCCCTGCGCCTGGTCGGAGTCATCGGGAAGCTTTACGTGGTGCTGGAGTCGGACCGGGGGCTGGTCTTGCTGGACCAACACGCCGCGCATGAACGGATTCTCTTCGAGCAGATGCTCACGCGCCTCGAACAAAACAGCCAGGCCCCCTCCCAGCGGCTGCTGCTGCCGGAGACCATCGAGCTGTCCGCGCACGATGCGAATTTCGTTCGCGGCCAGTTATCCGTGCTGACCCGCCTGGGGGTAGGGCTAAGCGAGTTTGGCGAACGGACATTTCTGCTCGATGCCCTGCCCCCGTTTGTGAAGGCGAGCCAGCCCCGGCGCTTTGTCCTCGAGCTGGTGGATGAGTTGAAAGCAACCGGCCAGGAGGTCAATTCCTTGCGCCTCGGCGAGCAGATGGTCGCCAAAACAGTTTGCCGCCATGCGGTAAAGGCCAACGATCCTTTGCGAGGCGCCGAATTGGAAAAATTGGTCGAGGACCTTCGCCATTGCGCGATGCCCTATACCTGTCCGCATGGCCGGCCGACCCTTATCGAGATGAACTTCCGCGAGCTGGAGAAGAAGTTCGGCAGGACGCAGTAGGACACAGCCCGGCAGAGCCGGAACCAAACGGACCAACCACGGAGGACGAGAACGAGTAGGATGATGGCAATCTATTTTATAAAACGTGCTCTAGATGAGCAAAACCCCGCACTTATGGTCAGTGTGTCAGTGTCTCAAGTTTGCGAAACCTGTCGACGGTGGCCGGAGACTTCTGGATTAACACTGGAAGATAGATAGATACACATAGTGACACGCTGCTCGTCAACGCGTCAGAAGTGTTCCAGTGTTCCGGCGCGGTGATCGGTGTCAGTTTGCGGGCAAAAATGTGCGGTCCCTGGATCGCAATCCGCCGAGGAAAGCTTTGTGTCTTTTCGCGTGCATTCGCGATTGCGCGGTTTATTTTAGAACTAATATGGCGCTCCAGTTCATCAATGCCGCGGTGTGGTGGGCAGCATTTGGGATTTGCTTATGGACCTGAAATTAGCCTGGAAGAGCGCAACTCAATCCGCGCAGGCGGCGGGCGGACCCCGGGCGTTGGCGCCGGACCAATAGCCAGCATGTGGAAAAACCTCAAGGGCTGGCAGCGAGTCACACTCTGGCTGGTTTTATTCAAGATCGGTTATTTGTGTCTCATTTGGGGCGCCGCTAGGCTGTGGCCCTCCTTCGACGAGGGAGCATTCGACTCGGTAAAAGCGAGATGGCCGCGTCAAGGAAGCCCCGTGTTTGGCAGTCACTTCGCCACCTAGGACGGAGCGCATTATCTTTATCTGAGCGAGGTTGGTTATGCCAAAGATGTGCCATCGTGCGCGTTTTATCCCTTGTGGCCGCTCGCAATCCGGTGGTTTTCGGTTTTGACGGGCGGCAGCCACTTAGCGGCCGGGCTAGTTCTGGCAAACGCCCTTTCGCTGACGGGCTGGATTCTTTTCTATCAGAACGTGGCCCGGCGCTTTGGGGAACCCATCGCCCTCTGTTCCCTGGTTCTCATGGTGGCCTTTCCCGGATCGCTCTTTTATCAGTTCATCTACAGTGAGCCGTTGTTTCTGTTGTTGTTAATGCTGCTGTGGTTCGCGCTGGAGCGTGGCAGTTACCGGATGGCATGGGCCGCCGCGTTCCTGCTGCCGCTGACCCGAGGGATTGGCGTTTTCTGTGTCCTGCCGATTGGATGGCATTGGCTGATGCGACGACCTTGGGGCTGGCTGGATCGGTGGCACTGGCTCAATGAGGAGCGCAAGCGGTCCACCGGCGGCATCCAAAAGGAACGGCTCTCTTGCATGATCTCTCGCCCTGGTCCTCCCAACGCGGATCAGGGGGAACGCATGTCGAATAACTCCCTTACCTCATGCCTCTCCCTATCGGAGGGGGCAGCCATGCCAAAGGCGCATCAATGGGAGGGTTGGAAAGGGCTTGCGCTGGTGCTGGCGCCGCCTCTGGGCTTCATCCTTTATTTTTGCTTGATGTGGCTTTGGACTGGGAATCCCTTCGAAGGCCTGGAGGCGCAGAAGTATTGGCGAGTGCATTCGATTAGCAATCTCTGGAACGTGCCCAAGTTCGTCACTGGCTTCTTTTCTCCCGAGGACTGGCATCAGTTTCGGGGATCGGTTTTGGATCGCTGCTCATTTCTTGTGCTGGTCTATAGCCTGCCGCTGATTTGGCGACTGGGAAAAGACATGGTAGTTTGGACCTATGTGCTGGGAGTACTGCCCGCGATGAGTGGGACCTTCGTTTCGTTCACCCGGTTCGAATCGATCGCATTTCCGATGTTTATTGCGCTCGCGATGTTCTTTGTTGGAATAAAAAGGAAATGGCCGCTCGTGGCCTTCCTGGCTCTGAGCGCCTCATTGCACGCGGTTTTGGTGTGGCGTTTCGTCAACTTCCGGTGGGCAGGATGAAGTGGCGCCCTATAGCGTTTCCGCAATTGGCCGGCAATGCGACAGTTGATCGCCACCCGGTTGCTGGCCCTCATACAGCGAGTCCGTATCATCTGTGCCAATCCGTGCCACCGTGCCACTTGGAAGTTGCTTAAAACTGCCGCAAGGTGCTAAAATCGATATAGGATGCTATCTCTGCTGAGCAACCAGCGTGCGGTGAGAATGAAAGCCGCTTGCGAACCGGTTCCGAGCCGTTGCGGCGCCTTCACGCTGATTGAACTGCTGGTGGTGATTGCGGTCATCGCCATTCTGGCGGCGCTCTTATTGCCGGCCCTGAGCTCGGCAAAGGCCAGGGCGAAGGCGGCCATCTGCCTGTCGAACCTGAAGCAATTCGGCGTCGCGTTCCAGCTCTATGCGGGCGACCATGAGGATGCGGTTCTGCCAAACAAAGATGGACAGAAGATACCCTTGGGCCAGACTTGGGTCGAGGGGTGGCTTGGTCTCCCCGGTCCCGATTGCACGAACCTTTTGTATCTGCAGCGCAGCCTTGTGGGGCCTTATCTGAAAGGCGCAGCCGTGTGGCAGTGTCCGCTGTCAAGGGAACCGTCCGTCGCAGGCACAACCATGCCGCGCGTGCGGACGGTGTCGCTCAATTGTTTTATGGGTGCACCCACGAACGTGCCGGGCGTGGCGTGTTACCGGAAGCTGGGTCAGGTTACGCGGCCCTCGCCCTCGGACGCCCTGGCATTTGTGGATGAGCGCATCGACACCATCAACGACGGCAGTTTTGCCATGCAGTTGGACTTCGATGAGACACTGCCGGGCAGCTGGGTGCTTCGGGACAAGCCGGCGACCTCGCACCAGGGCGGGTGTAACCTGACCTACGCCGACGGCCATGCGGCCACGCACCGCTGGCTGGATGCGCACACGCTGTCAGCAGCAAGGAATGACGCCCCGATGCCGGGCAATCTGGATGTGCTGTGGCTCGAGCAGCACGGCACTTGGCGCGGGCAGTAAGGCAGAGGACCTCGGAATCGCATCAATTTCTCATTACTTTGAGATGGGACAAATGCCAATAAACAAGAGTCAAACCATTGCTGAGAATCCCCCTTCCGATGCCAGGGGGGCCGTTAAACCTGCGGGTTTTCCCACACGAATGTCCGGTCTAATTGCCACGTTGGCTGGTCGTTTTGGGCTCAGTTCGTCGCTTGCGGATTTGCTCCGACGGTATTTGCGTTTTGGTGTCGTGGGTGGGAGTGGGGTCGCAGTCGACATGGCTGCCCTGTTCTTTCTTGCAGATCCGAGAACACTGCATTTGGATATTTCATTGAGCAAAGCGCTAGCTGCTGAGATCGCTATATTCAGTAATTTTGTCGGCAACGAGTTTTGGACGTTTGCCGATATGTCCGGAACCGATTTGAGTTGGCGGGGACGCGCAGGCCGCCTTGGCAAGTTTAATCTGATCTGTCTAGCCGGGATTGGATTAAGCGTCTTGCTATTGAACGTGCAGACTCACTATTTGCAAATGAATATGCTCACATTTTGGCGCTAATTTAGGCCCCGAACGGGCTCACAAATAGCCTAGCTCTTCGGCTCTCAGTTGAACGGCGACTGCGTGCGGGCTGATTTGCAGGGCGTCACTGAGGAAGCTCTCCACGGTCTGATCAATGGCG